>JBHGAT010000055.1:0-9001 GCA_041946645.1 Candidatus Velamenicoccus archaeovorus
CCGAACCGCGTCCTGGGCATGATCTCGATGGGCTCGGCCCGGCAGATCGGTCAGCACGACCCCTTCCGGCCGGCCCGCGAGGCCATGATCCCGATGTCGCACGTCGCGGTCGTGCGGATGGACGAGCCGCTGGACGAGGCGGCGGCCCGGCTCGGCCCTCGTCGTGCGGCGCTCGTCCTGCGCGACGGGCAGCTCGTGGGGGCCATCACGGCCGAGGCCGTGGCCCGGTGGGCCTCGCGCGCCCGCCAGGCTTGAGACGGCGCTCCCCGATCCCGAGGCGCTCCCCGGTCCCGGGACGCTCCCTATCCTCGTCCCAGGGGTGTCGGCCCGCGGCGGTAGCATCCGGGGACGTGGCCCCCCACCATCCTTTCGAGCCCGATCCCGCGCAGCAGCAGGTCCTGGAACACGCCCGGGGAGCCCTCCTGGTCGAAGGTGCGGCCGGGACCGGCAAGTCGGCCGTGCTGCGCGAGCGGTTCGCGCGGCTGATCGAGCAGGGCGCCGATCCCGAACGCGTGGTCCTGGTGGTGCGCTCGCGTCACGACCGGGCCGAGGCCCGGCGGCGGCTGCTGACGCGTCTGGGCCGGTCGCTGCCCGACCTCCGGGTGACCACGGTCCAGGGCGTGGCGCACCAGGTGATGGCCCGGCGGTTCGCGGCGGTCGGCTACCGGGAGCCGCCGCGGGTCCTGGACGCCGCCGATCAGTTCGCCACGGTGCAGGAGCTCCTGCGGGGCGAGCTCGAGACCCGCCGGGAGGAGTGGCCGGCCTACGGGGCGCTGCTCGGGATGCACGGCTTCGCCGACGAGGTCCGGCAGTTCCTGCTCCGGGCCCAGGAGGCGCTGATGAGCCCGGACGACGTGGCCGAGCTGGCGCGCTCTCGAGCGTTGAGCGGATGGCTCGAGCTCGCGGGGTTCTACGGCCGGTACCTCGACGCCCTGGCCCAGCTCGGGTCCGTGGACTTCGCCGGGCTGGTGTGGCAGGCGGCCAACGCCGCGCGCGACGGCGAGCGGCTCTTCGAGCACGTGCTCGTCGACGACTTCCAGGACACCACGCTCGGGGCCGAGGCGCTGCTCGCGGCGCTCGATCCCACTCACCTGGTGGTGGCGGGAGACCTCGACGCGCACGTGTTCTCGTTCCAGGGCACCACCGACGTGCCGCTGCGGCGGTTCGCCGAGCGCTTCGGCGCCGGCCGGGTCCGGCTGCGCGAACCCCACCGCGGCCGCGGCGTGACGGTGGAGGCCTGGCGGACCCCGCACGTCACCGAGGAGCACGCTGTGATCGCGCGCGAGCTGCGGCGGGTCCACGTCGAGGAGCACGTGCCGTGGGATCGGCTCGCGGTCATCGTCCGGCGGCAGGGACCGTACGCCGCCGGGCTGATCCGCTCGTTGGACGACGCGGGGATCCCCCGGACGAGCTCGGAGAGAGGGCTCTCCCTCGCCACGGCCTCGGCCACCCGCCCGTACGTGCTCGCGCTCCGGTGGATCGCCTCGTCCCCCGAGCGCCGCGACGACCTGATCGAGCCCGTGCTCACCTCGGAGCTCGGCAACCTGTCGCCGGCCTCGGCCCGAGCGCTGCTGCGCCTGACCCGCGCGGACGGACGGCGGCCGCGCGAGGCCCTGGACGTGGACGAGGGCCTGACCGAGCAGGAGCGCTCGGACCTGGCCACGCTCCGCGACGTCCTGTCCCGAGCGGAGGCCGTCCGGCGGTCGGTCCTGGACGCGTTCGCGATCCTGTGGAAGGAGCTGCCGTGCTCGGCCCGGCTGGTGGCGGCGGCCGAGACCGACCACGAGGCCCGCGTCGACCTCGACGGCGTCCTCCAGCTCGCCCGGATGGTGACCGAGGCCGGCACCTCGCCGGACCCCTCGGTCGAGGCGTTCCTCCAGCTCGCCGAGGTGAGCGAGGGCGGGCCGGGCACCTCCGAGCGGCCCGAGCGGGGGCGGGAAGCGGTCGAGGTCCTCACCGCGCACGCGGCGGCCGGTCGGGGGTTCGACACCGTGGTGATCGCCGACGCCGTCGAGGGGACGTTCCCGAGCCTCGGCCGCCCGGAGCCGATGTTCGACCCGGCGGCGCTGCGGGGCAGCCTGACCCGCTCGGAGCAGAACCGGCTCCGGCTCGAGGACGAGCGGCGGTTGTTCCGCTCGGCGCTGCATCGAGCCTCGCGCCGGGTGGTGGTGACGGCCAGCGACCCCCACGGGCTCGAGTCGGACGAGGCCGCCGCGTCGCGGTTCGTGGAGGAGCTCGGGGTCGGGTGGCGCGAGGTCTCGGCCGAGCCGGTCGGCGAGCCGGTGTCGTCCGCGGAGGCCGCCGCGGCGTGGCGGCGGACCCTGGGCGACCGCGCAGCGCCGGCCCCGGCCAGAGCGGCGTCGCTGTCCGGGCTCCTGGACCTGGGGGACGATCCGTCCCGCTGGTGGTTCCAGCGGGACTGGAGCGGGCCGGCCCACCTGCCCCGGGAGGAACTCCGGCTGTCGTACTCGCGACTGGACCACCTCGAGAACTGCGAGCTCCAGTTCGTCCTGGCCGACGAGCTCGGCCTGGATGTCGGGGGCGGCTACCAGGCCTGGGTCGGCCACCTGGTCCACCGGCTGATCGAGGACGTCGAGAACGGGAAGGTCGAGCGGACGCCCGAGGCGTTCGTCCGCACCCTGAACGCGCGGTGGCAGCCGGCGCGGTTCCCCTCGTACGCGGTCTCGGAGGCCGAGCGCCAGCACGTGATCGACATCATCGTGCCCAACTGGTTCCGGCGGTTCGGCGATCCGGCAGCCGAGGCCACGGAGGAGCGCTTCCGGTTCTCGTTCGAGGGCGCCGTGATCAACGGCGTGATCGACCGGATCGGCCGCGCGCCCGAGGGCGGCCGCCGCATCACCGACTACAAGACCGGCAACGCCGACAACGCGCCGCGGGCCGCGGAGAGCCTGCAGCTCGGGATCTACTACCTCGCCGTGAGCGAGTGCGAGGAGCTGGCCGACTTCCGGCCCGTCGAGGCCGTGGAGCTCTCCTACCTCGCCGGCACGAAGAGGAAGGGCGAGCTGGTCAACCTCGAGTGGACCGTGTCCGAGCACGGCGAGGAGCGCTACGAGGCCGCCATGCGCGAGCGCCTGTCCGGGCTCGTGCAGCGGGTCCGGCGGCTCGACGCCGAGGGCCGGTACGTGGCCAGCACGTCGGCCAACTGCTTCTTCTGCCGATTCCAGACGCTGTGCTCGCGCTACCCGGAGGGTGGCGAGGTCTTCCCGATCCCGATATCGCTCCCCCGGGAGGAGGGTGACGTCGGGGTGCCGGCGGACACGGAGATCGCGCGGTGACGGCCGGGTATCCCGAGCCGATCGTGGCGTTCCTCGGCGCCGAGCCCACGCCGGAGCAGTGGGCGGCCATCTCGATGCCGCTGGTCCCCTACGTCCTGGTGGCCGGCGCCGGCTCCGGCAAGACGTCGGTGATGGCGGCGCGCGTGATCTACCTGGCGCTGGTCGCCAACGGCGGCCTGGAGGCCGACCACCCCGGCGTGATGCCGGGCAACGTGCTGTGCCTCACGTTCACCAACAAGGCCACCGAGCTGCTGTTGCTCCGGATCCGCCGGGCCCTCCGGATGCTCCGCCTGGACGAAGGCGAGGAGCCGGAGATCCTCAACTACCACGGGTTCGCGGCCACCGTGCTCGACCGTCACGGGATGCTGATCGGCGTCGAGCCCGGCCAGCGTGTGATCACGCCCGCGCAGCGCACCGAGCTGGCCGCCCGGGTCCTGGACCGACGCACGTTCCAGCACCTCACCACGCGGTGGCAGCCCTCGATCGTCGGCAGCATCCTCGCGCTCGACGAGCAGCTGCAGAACCACCAGGTCGAGCCGGAGGAGGCCAAGGCGTTCGCCCAGGCCAACCTGGAGCGGCTCCAGACCGCCCGGTCGCCGGACCCGTACCGGGCCGCGCTCGAGCGGATCGAGCTGTGCGACGCGGTGCGGGACTTCCGGGACCTCAAGCGCGAGCTCGGCGTGATCGACTTCGGTGACCAGATCGCGCACGCGGCGCGGATCGTCCGCGAGCACCCGGAGGTGGCCGGCGCCTACCGCGAGCGGTTCCAGGCGGTGCTCCTGGACGAGTACCAGGACACCAACCACGCGCAGGCCATGCTGATGGAGGGCATCTTCGGCCGCGGCCACCCGGTCACGGCGGTGGGCGACCCGGACCAGAACATCTACGGCTGGCGCGGCGCGAGCCTGCACAACCTGCTGCGGTTCCCCACGCAGTTCCCGCGGGCGGACGGGACGCCCTCGGCCAAGCTGCCGCTGTACACCAACTTCCGCTCGGGCCGGAAGATCCTGGCGGCCGCCGACCGGATCATCTCGCCGCTTCCCCCCGAGCAGCGGCCCGACCCCGACAAGCAGCTCCGCCCGCACCCGCCCAACGGCGAGGGCGAGGTGTGGGTGGCGCAGTACGAGCACGAGGTCGCCGAGGCCGAGGCCATCGCGGCACGGATCGTCGAGCTCCACGAGGGCGGCACGCCGTGGCGCGACGTCGCGGTCCTGTGCCGCACGCACCGGCTGTTCGAGCCGCTGCAGCTCGCGTTCGAGGGTCGGGACGTGCCGGCCGAGTTCATCGGGCTGGCCGGCCTGATCCGGCTGCCCGAGGTGGTCGAGGTCCTGGCCTACGCCCGCGCGGCGGCCGACCCGCAGGCCAGCGTGCCCCTGGCCAGGATCCTGATGGGGCCCCGGTACCGCGTCGGCTACGGCGACCTGGCCCGGGTGGCCGCGTGGACCCGTAGCAGCGGCTGGCTCCTCCAGGAGCGCCTGCGCGAGCGCCTGCCCGAGGACGAGGACCTCCTCGAGGACCATCCCTTCCTCATCGCCGAGGCCCTGGAGCACCTCGACGAGGTGGAGGAGCTCTCGCCGGAGGGGCGGGAGCGGCTCGAGGCGTTCGGGGCCGAGCTGGCCGAGCTCCGCGGGGCCGCCCGCCGCCCGGTGGGCGAGTTCCTCGCCGAGATCGTCCGCCGGACCGGCCTGCTGGCCGAGCTCGACGCCCACCCCGACCGTGCGCTGGCCGAGGCCAGGCGGCGGAACCTCTCAGCCTTCCTGGACCAGGTGCACGCCTTCCAGCCGCTCGAGGGCGAGCTCACGCTCCGAGCGTTCCTGGACTACGTGGACGCGATCGAGGACGACCGGGAGTGGGCGCCGGTCCAGCCCAGCGAGGACGACACCGTGAAGGTCATGACCGTCCACGCGGCCAAGGGACTCGAGTTCGACACGGTGTTCGTCCCGGGGATGGCCAAGGACCTGTTCCCCAACACGCGGATCCAGCACAACCCGATGCGCCGGGGCAGCTCGCTGGACATCGAGCTGCGCCGCGACCGGGACCTCCTGCCGCGGTTCGACGGGGTGATGAGCCGGTTCGTGGACGCCCTCCGCGACCAGGAGGTGTTCGAGGAGCGCCGCACCGCCTACGTGGCGCTCACCCGGGCCAAGCGACGGCTGTTCTGCTCGTCCGCCGTCTGGTACGGCGAGACGCTGCTGAACGCCAAGACGATCGGCACGTTCCTGATCGAGCTGATCCGGTGGGCCAAGCGGTCCGGCGACGCCCGGGTCACGATCGAGGGCGACGACCAGGCCGATCAGAACCCGCTCGCCGGCTACCGGCAACGCTTCGTCCGGCCGTGGCCGGGGCCGGCCCGCCCCCGGGACGCGGACGCGCTGTTCCCCGAGGGGTGGCGCCGCACGGCGCTCCGAGCGGCCGAGGCCGGGAGCGTGCCGGCCTCGGTCCTGGACGCCCTGACCCCCTCGGAGCGCGCGGAGTATGAGAGGCTCGCCACGGAGCACCGGACGCTCGCCACCCACCTTCGCGAGCTGGAGACGATGAGCGCGTCGACCCCCGCAGCGCCCGACACCGTCTCGGTGAGCGGGCTGATCGACTACGGACGCTGTCCCAAGCGCTTCTACTGGACCTCGGTCCGGCCGCTCCCGCGGTTCTCGGGGGCGGCGGCCCGGATCGGCACGGACGTCCACGCGTGGATCGAGCGGCGGTCGTCGGGGCAGGCCTCGCTGCTCGAGCTCGACGAGCTCCCCGACCTGGTCGCCGAGGAGCTGGTCGGAGAGCCGGGCAAGGTGCAGCAGCTCCGGGACGCCTTCCTGGCCAGCCGGTTCGGCCAGATGGTGCCGCTCTACGCCGAGCGCCCGTTCCTGATCTCGGTCGAGGGCACGTACGTCAACGGTCGGATCGACGCGATCTTCGGGACCCCCGACGGCCCCTGGGAGGTGGTCGACTACAAGACCGGTCGCCGGCCGGCCCGGGACGACCCCATGGCCTCGGTCCAGCTCGACCTGTACGCGCTCGCGTGCGTCGACGTCTGGGGCAAGCCGTCGGAGCAGCTCACGCTCACCTACCTGTACCTGGCCTCGGGCGAGGAGGTGTCGAGGCGTGCCGGCGACCCGAGCGCGATCCGCACGCGGGTCAAGGCATGGCTCCAGGGGATCGGCGCCGCCCGGTTCGATCCCACCCCGGGGCCGCATTGTCGGTGGTGCGACTTCCTGTCGTTCTGTGAGCCGGGACGGTCGTTCCTGGCCAACGTCGCCGGCGCGGAGGGCTAGCGTCCAGACCTCGCCGCCCGGCGGCGATCAGTCGGTTGCCACCGAGGACGACCCGATCGCGGCGAGCCGCTCGACCTGCTGCTCGAACGTGCGGTACGTGGCGGCGGGGTCCCACCCGCCCTCGGTCACGTCCGACACGAACCTCGCGGAGAGCCCGAGCTCCGGCGCGCGGGTGAGGATCGCGGCGCGGAACCAGTCGTAGTCGCCCGGCTGCAGCACGGTGGGCCCGTGCGTGCCGGCACGCCGGAACGAGGGATCGTCCACCACGGCCGGGGTGGGCCGCAGGAGCCGCTCGAGCCCCTCCACCGGTTCCCCCACGGGCTCGACCTCCGCGTGACGTCCGTCCCACCGGATCACCGTGACCACGCGGTCGGGCTCGTCGTCCGTGCCGGGATGGAACAGCTCCACGCGCATGGACCCAGGGTACCGGACGAGCTCAGCCGGAGATGGGTCGCTCGAGGCGGCGGAGCATCGTGGCGGAGTGCTCCAGGAGCTTGACGGCCACGGCCGGCTCCGCCTGGAGGAGCTTGAGGAAGCGCTTGCGGGTCAGGGCCAGGAGCGTCATGGGCGTCTCCGCCACCACGGTCGCGGTCCTGGCCCCGCCGTCCAGGAGCGAGATCTCGCCGAAGAAGTCGCCCGGCAGCAGACGGTTGACGACCCGGCCCTTGGTGTTCTCGACCTTGGCCTGTCCCTCGGCGATGACGTAGAACGTGTCGCCGATCTCGCCCTCCTTGACGATCGGCGCGCCCTCCATGTAGCGGACCTCCTCCATCTGGTCCGCCAGTCGGCGGAGGTACCGGGGCGAGAGCGGCGAGAACAACGGAACCTGCGCCAGCGCCAGCTGTTCGCGCCTGCCCACTCCACCCTCCAGAGCTCCTGTGTCGCCCGGAGCCTACTGCCTGCCGCTCCGGCTGTCGAAACCCCACCCGGGGCAGAGTGTCGGTGGCCCCGGCTAGGGTCACGCCCGTGGAGACGCGATGGCTCCGGATCGCGGGCTCCCCCTCCCGGCGGTTCCGGCACGGCGACGTCGTCCTGCACCAAGGCGAGCGCTCCGGATCGCTCTTCCTGGTTCGCGACGGCGCGGTGCGTCTGTGCGCCGTCCTGCCCTCCGGCCGCGAGGTCGTGGTCGGGCTCCTCGGCCCGGGAGACCTGTTCGGCGAGTCCGCGCTGGCCGGGCCGGAGCCCTCCCCCGTCGAGGCTCGGACCGTCGGCGGGGTGGTGGTCACCGCGATCCCCGTCGCCGGGCTGCACGCCGTGCTGCTGCGCAACCCGGCCACGGCCGTGGAGATCCTCCGGCTCCTGGCCTCCCGGCTCCACCGGACGTCGGCCGCGCTCCAGGACGCCCTCGGCCGGGACCTGTCGTCCCGGCTCTGCCGTAGCCTCTGCGAGCTGGCCCGCCGCTACGGCGTCCCGGACGGGCCGGGGGTCCGGGTGGCGCTGCCGCTCACCCAGGAGGAGCTCGGCCGCATGGTCGGGGCCACCCGGGAGGCGGTCAACCGCACGCTGGTCGGCCTGTCGCGGCGGGGCCTGCTGCGGACCGAGGAGCGTCGCTACGTCATCCCCGACCTGGCCGCCCTCGAAGGGCTCGCCGACGATGCCGTGGCGTGACGGCCTACCCGCGACCCTCCTGCAGCACCGCCACGCTGCACGAGGGGCACAGGCGGGAACGGCCCCTCACCGGCCGGCCGCACCGCTCGCACGTCCGGGGCTCCGCCACCTTCCAGCGGGTGACGCCCTCGCGTCTGCGCTTCTGGGCCCGGCCCTCCGACTCGAGCTTGACCAGGTGGGCCAGCACGCTCCTGGCGGCGAGCTCGTGGACCTCGGACGGCTGGTCGTCGTAGATCGCGGCGACCATCTCCTCGGGCGTGGTGAGGCCGTCCCGCATCGCGGCCAGGACCTGCTCCTCGCGCATCGCACGGTGCTCGAGGTACTCGTCGAGCTTCGCGACCGCGTCCAGCACGACGGGGCCGTGGCCCGGATAGATCGTCCGCGGGCCGAGATCGCGCATCCGGTGCAGCGAGCGCAGGTACGCGGCCAGGTCGCCCTCGGGCGGGTCGATCACCGACGTGCCGCGGCCGAGCACCATGTCGCCGGTGAACAGCGCTCGGTCCTCGGGCCCGAAGAACGCGACGTGATCCGGCGTGTGTCCGGGCGTCCCCACGGCGCGGAGGCGGACGCCGGGCATCGCGATCGTCTGGCCGTCGCGGAGGTGCTCGACCCCCTCGCCCCGCCAGGAGAGCACCCGGGCGCCGGTGAGCGCGGCGAGCGTGCTCGCGCCGGGCGCGTGATCCGGATGGTCGTGGGTGACCAGGACGACCTCCACCCGCCCGGCCGCCTCGACCACCTCGCGCAGGTGGTCCGGCACGTCCGGACCGGGGTCGATCACCGCGGCCGGCCACCGCCCCACGACCCAGGTGTTGGTGCCCTCCAGCTCCCGCA
>JBHGAT010000056.1:0-16325 GCA_041946645.1 Candidatus Velamenicoccus archaeovorus
GTCGCGAAGGGCGGTCGTGACCCTCGTGCCGTTCACGTAGGCGCGGAGCTGCCGCTCGCCGGCGTCGCAGTAGCCGCCCAGGCAGGTCGAGGACAGGCGCACGCCCCACACGTCGAACAGCTCGCCGAGCGTCGGCCGGAAGGCCGCGTTCGCGCTCTCCACGTGGATGACGCCCGAGTCGTCGTGCGTGTGCAGCGGGGACTCGACGCCCGGGGCCAGACCGATGTCGGCCGGCACGGGCTGGGCCGTGCCGGCAACGAAGATCTGGAGGTCCGCGTGGACGTGGAGGGCTCCGCCCGCGGCCGGGAGGTTCAGCCGGTCGAGCCGGTCGCCGACCTGCGCCGTGTTGGCGGGCCAGGGCGCGCGGTCGGTGAGCAGGCCGGGCAAGGGCCCCGATGACTGCCGGGGGCCGACGATCAGGAACACCGCCACCGCGGCCACGCCGCTCACCGCCACCAGGGTCAGGTACCGCCGGATGAACCGGGTCCGGGCGGCCCGCTTGCGCTCCGCCTCGCGCTGGCGGCGCGCCAGCTCCTTGTGCTCGGCCTTGACCGAACGGGGTCGCTCGGTGGTCGCGGTGGCCGCCCGAGCCCCGTCGGGCGACGAGGGGCGATGGGGCTTGCGTCGCTTCTTGGCCACCGGCGGGCTCCCCCGGCTACCCCTGGAACGTCGACCAGTCGTACGCGGGCAGGGTCTCGGGCACCTGCGCCTCGGTCCCGTACGTGACCACGATGTCCGCGTGCTCGGTGAGCGGGATCGTGCGCGGGTTGCCAGGGAACGGGTCCCCGTTCACGAACACGCGAACCTGCTGTCCGCCGGTGTCGCAGTACCCGCCGACGCACGAGGACGTGAGCTGCACCCCCCACACGTCGAAGAACTCGCCGAGCGTGGGCCGGAAGCCGGGGTCCCCGCTCTCGATGTGGATCACGCCGGTGCTGTCGTGCGTGTGCAGGGGGGAGGCCGCCGACGCCGACAGGCCGATGTTCGCGGCCACCGGCTGGGGCGAGCCGTCCACCACGACCGCCAGGAACGCGTGGTTGTGCAGGGCGGTGCCCTCGGGCGGGAGGGCGAGGGCGTTCAGGCGCTGGGCCAGGTCCGCGGTGTTGGCCGGCCACGGACCCGGGCCCGTCAGCATCCCGTCGAGCGAGCTGGAAGCCGACGAGGTCGACGGGGACCCCTGGTTGAGGGCCAGCACGGCCACGACGGCGGCCACGGCCAGGACCCCGACCACGGCCACGATCCGCCGGTTCCGGCGGCTCCGAGCCATCTTGCGCTGGAGCTCGAGCCGCTCCCGACGGGCCTGCTCCTTGCGTTCGGCCTTGGTGACCCGGCCCCCGCCGGATCCCGGGTTGGTCCGCTGCTTGCTGGCCACGACGCTCCTTCCCGGCGGCCCGTCCGGGGAGACCGCCCGAGGCTGACCAGGATATCGGGTCGAGCCCCGTTGCCCAGGCCCGCCGACCTCCCTATGCTTCGGCTGTCTTCCCCGTGGGGCGCCCCGGCAGCCCGCGTCGGGGCCTGTGGAGTCGAGGGGGCGATCATGGCGACGACGCAGGAGCGGCGTTCGCGAGGGCCGGGGCTGGACGGCTTCTTCCGGATCTCGGACCGAGGATCCACCGTGCGCACCGAGATCATCGCGGGCCTGGCCACCTGGCTCACGATGGCCTACATCCTGTTCGTGAACCCGGCGATCCTGGGCTCCGTCAAGGACCAGGCGGGGACGGGGCTGCCCTTCGACCAGGTCCTCACGGTGACGGCGCTCACGGCCGGGGTCATGACCATCCTCATGGGGCTCGTGGGGAACTACCCGTTCGCGATGGCCGCGGGGCTCGGTCTGAACGCGTTCGTCGCCTTCACCCTGGTGGGGACGTTCGGGCTCTCGTGGCCCGACGCGATGGGCGTGATCGTGATCGAGGGGCTCGTCATCGCCGTGCTCGTTCTGACGGGGTTCCGGGAAGCCGTGCTCAACGCGATCCCCATGGATCTGAAGCGGTCGATCGGCATCGGGATCGGTCTGTTCATCGCCTTCATCGGCCTGGTGAACGCGGGGATCGTGATCCAGGGCCAGGGCACCGTCGTCACGCTGAACCCCGACCTCACGACCTTGCGGATCCTGACCTTCGTCGTGGGGCTGGCCATCACCGGCGCCCTGGTCGCCCGGAAGACCCGCGGGGCCCTGTTGATCGGGATCCTGGTCACGACGGTCTTCGGCACGTTCATCAACGAGGTCTGGGGCCACGGCGACCTCTGGTCCTCGGTGGGTCCGGGCGTCGCGCAGGTCCCGTCGAAGATCGTGGCCAGCCCGGACTTCAGCCTGGTCGGCAACTTCTCGATCACCGGGGTCTTCGACGCGCTGCCCTTCCTCACCGCGATCGCCGTGATCCTGTCGGTGATGCTCTCCGACTTCTTCGACACGATGGGGACCGTGATCGGGATCGGCGGGGAGGCCAAGCTCCTGGACCAGGCCGGCAAGCTGCCGGGGATCGGGCGGGTGCTGTTCGTCGACTCGCTCGGGGCGGCGGCCGGCGGCCTGGCCTCGGCGTCGTCCAACACCACCTACATCGAGAGCGCGGCCGGCGTGTCCGAGGGCGGTCGCACCGGACTCACCTCGGTGGTCGTGGGCGTGCTGTTCCTGCTGGCGATCTTCCTGTCGCCGCTCGCGGAGGTGATCCCGCCCGAGGCGACGGCCCCGGTGCTGGTCATCGTGGGGTACTTCATGATGACGATCGTCCGCGAGATCCAGTGGGCGGATCCGGCGATCGGGATCCCCGCCCTGCTCACGATGATCGTGATGCCGTTCACCTACAGCATCACCAACGGCGTCGGTGCCGGGTTCGTCTCCTACACCGTGATCCAGATCCTGCGCGGCCGGTGGAAGGAGGTCCACCCGCTCCTGTACCTCGTGTCGGCCGTGTTCGTGTGGTACTTCGTCCGCGGCCTGCTGGCGTAGCCGGGGCCCGGCGGCGCCCGGCTCAGACGAACCGGGCGAGCTCCGCGAGGTCGATGCCCGGCCGGGGCGGCGGCGCCTCGGCCGGCATCGGCCCCACGGCCACCGTGCCGAGCGCGAACCACTCCTCGCCCATCCCCAACGCCGCGCGCGTCTCCTCCTGACAGAACAGCGTGGACGAGATCCACGCGGAACCCAGGCCCTGCGCGTGCAGGGCCAGCAACAGGTTCTGGATCGCCGCCCCCCCGGAGAGGAGGAACATCTCGCGCTCGGCGTGGGCGCGTTCCGGGTCCGGGTACGGGTGCGCGCCGTGGAACCGGACCCATGGCACGATCAGGGCCGGGGCGGCCCCGAGGACGGCGTCGCTCCGGGCGAGCCTGCGCTCGATCACGTCCTCGGGCGTGCCGTCCCCGCGCAGGTCGGCCCGCCATGCCTCGGCGATCGTCGCCAGGAGCGCTCGTCGGGAGGGGGCCGACTCGAGCACCGTGAAGCACCACGGACGGGTATGGTGCGGCGCCGGTGCGGTGCAGGCCGCCCGGACCGCCTCCTCGAGCGCCTCCCGGGCGACCTCCCCCCGCCCGAAGGACCGGATCGTCCGCCGCGCCGAGATCGACCACAGCGGGGACTCGGGGAACAGGTCCTCCTCGGGCGGCCGGACCAGGTCGGCCGCGCGCCCCGGCGCGGTCTCGATCTCCAAGCCCCGGACCACGGCCACGGGGATCCGCTCGGCCTTGCCCATCACCAGCCCGGCCGCCGCGGCCACCTCGTCGGCCAGCGCGACGATGGTGGCCTCGAGGATCCGGCCCGTGTGATCGGGCGTGCCGCGGAGGTCCACCATCGCGGGGAGCCCGGCACAGCCGATCGCCACGTTCACCAGCCCTCGCCGCCAGGCCCGCCCGAACGTGTCGGTGATCACCACCGCGAGCTCCACGCCGAGGGCGTCACCGAGCGCAGCCCGCAGTCGCTCGGCCGAGCCGTCGGGGTCCTCGGGCAGGAGCGTGAGCAGGCCGGTCTCGACGTTGGAGGCGTCCACCCCGGCGTTCGCGCAGACGAACCCGTGACGGGTCTGGGCGATCACCAGGTCGCCGCGCCGCGCGACCACCCGGTGGGTCTCGCGCTCGACCCACGGGGCCCGGCCGTCCTCGCCCTCCAGGACGACCCGCCCCTCGGCCTTGGAGACGATCTTCTGGGTCACCACCACCACGTCGCCGTCGCGGACGCCGATCTCGTGGAGCGCCGGCGCGAGCAGGCCGGCCAGGTCGTCGCCGGGACGCACCTCGGGGAGCCCTCCGACGGGGAGCAGCTCCACGCTCACCGGCGGGTCATCCCAGCAGGTCCAGGGTCGTCCGGGCTAGGGCCGCCGAGACCGCGTCGTCGACCATGACCGTATCGGTCACGGCCACGCGGATCCCCAGCTGCTCCTCGATCTTCGGCGCGAGGTCGCGGTCGGCCTCGTCCACCACCCACCCGGTGAGCAGCTCCTCGTAGGCCCGAGCCGCGCCCATCGCGCTGACCTCGAGCCCGGCCACCGGCATCAGCTTGTCGGCCATCCCGGCCAGCACGGTCCCGCCGACGATCGGGGAGACGCCCACCACGCGGTGCCGATGCTCCCACAGCGCGTCCCGGATCCCCGGCACGGCCAGGATCGGCCCGATCGAGACCACGGGGTTCGAGGGGCAGAGCACGATCGCGTCGGCGCCGCGGATCGCCTCGAGCACGCCGGGCGCCGGCCGGGCCCGGACGGCTCCCTCGAACCGGACCGCGTGGACCTCGGGCTCGGCCCGGAGGCGGACCCAGTACTCCTGGAAGTGGACGGTGTGGACGGTCCCGTCCGGCTGCCGGACGGACACCAGGGTCGTGACCCGGTCGTCGGTCATCGGCAGGAGGGTCCAGGGGAGCTCGAACGCGCGCGCCAGGGCCTCCGTCGCCGAGGTCAGCGGATGCCCCTGCCGCAGCAGCTCGGTCCGGAACAGGTGCGTGGCCAGATCCCGGTCGCCGAGCGCGAACCAGGCCGGCAGCAGATCCCGGGCCTCCAGCTCCTCGCGCGCGTGGAAGGTCTCGTCGGCGCGACCCCACCCGCGCTCCCGGTCCATCGTCCCGGCCAGCCAGTAGAGGACCGAGTCCAGGTCGGGCGAGACGTGGAGGCCCCACATCTCGATGTCGTCGGCGGTGTTGACCACCACGGTCATCGCGTGACCGTCGTCGAGGGCTACCCGCTGCAGCCCGCGCAGGAACTTGCCCGCCCCCACGCCCCCCGCGAGCGCCACGACGTCCATGCCGGATAGCGTAGTAGGCTCAGCGCGATGGCCGAGGTCGCCTCCCACCGCATCCGGCGGGCCCTCGCGCGGGCCGAAGCGGGCAAGGCGCTGTCGATCGACGAGGGGGCGGCGCTCCTCGAGGCGCGCGGCGCCGACCTGGAGCGGCTGATGGCGCTGGCGGCCAGGCTGCGCGAGCTCGGCCACGGTACGACCGTCACGTACTCGCGCAAGGTGTTCATCCCGCTCACGATGCTGTGCCGGGACCACTGCCACTACTGCACCTTCGCCAAGCCTCCCGCCAGGCTGGACGGTCCGTTCCTGTCGCCGGACCAGGTCGTGGCGATCGCCGACGCCGGGAGGGAGCTCGGCTGCAAGGAGGCCCTCTTCACCCTCGGGGACAAGCCCGAGGACCGGTACCCGGAGGCCCGCGCGTGGCTCGAGGAGCGTGGCTACCGGACCACGCTCGAGTACGTCCGTGCGGCCGCGATCAAGGTGATCGAGGAGACCGGCCTGCTGCCGCACCTGAACCCGGGCGTGATGACGTACGAGGACATGGCCCGGCTCAAGCACGTGAGCGCCTCGATGGGGCTGATGCTGGAGACGTCGTCGGACCGCCTGTCCGAGCGCGGGATGCCCCACTTCAACTCGCCGGACAAGGTGCCCGCGGTGCGCCTGCGGACGATCGAGGACGCCGGGCGCCTGGCCATCCCGTTCACCACGGGGATCCTCGTCGGCATCGGCGAGTCGGTCCGCGAGCGGGCCGAGTCCCTGTTCGCGATCCGCGAGCTCGACCGCCGGTACCACCACGTGCAGGAGGTCATCGTCCAGAACTTCCTGGCCAAGCCCGGGACGGCGATGCACCGCGCCCCCGAGCCCACCGACGAGGAGTTCCTCGCGGCCGTGGCGACCGCCCGGGTGATCCTCGGGCCCGCGATGCACCTCCAGGCCCCCCCGAACCTGTCCCAGCCCGAGCAGCAGCTCCGGCTCCTCGACGCCGGCATCGACGACTGGGGCGGGGTCTCCCCGCTCACCCCCGATCACGTCAACCCGGAACGCCCGTGGCCCCAGATCGAGACCCTGGCCGCCCGGACGGCCCAGCGCGGGCTCGAGCTGCGCGAGCGTCTGACCGTGTACCCGGCGTTCGCGCTCCGCCCCGATCCGTACCTGGCCGGCAAGATGCAACGCCCGGTGGCGGCGCTGATGGGGGAGGACGGGCTGGCCCGCGAGGGCCATCGCCCGGAGCCGATCCCGTGGCAGGACCCCGACGTCGCGTGGAAGCCGCGGGCCATCGCGCTCACCTTCGCCAAGGGTCCGGGGGCCGGCCTGCGGGAGGACGCGGCGGCCGTGTACGGCGACCTGGCGTCCTCGGAGAACGAGGTCACCCGGACCTGGGCAGAGCGCCGGGTGGCCCCCGAGCGCCTCGACGCCGACATCAAGCGCGCGCTCGGCAAGGCGGAGGCCCACCGGGCGATCACCGACGGCGAGGCCCTGGCGCTGTTCCGGGCGGAGGGCCCGGCGCTCGAGGCGCTCTGCCGCGTGGCCGACGATCTGCGCCGGGAGGCGGTCGGCGACGAGGTGACCTACGTCGTGAACCGCAACATCAACTTCACCAACGTCTGCTACGTGGGGTGCCGGTTCTGCGCCTTCGCCCAGCGCGAGGTCGACGCCGAGTCCTACACCTTGACGCTGGAGGAGGTGGCCGAACGGGTCCGCGAGGCCGCCGCGTGGGGCGCCACCGAGATCTGCATGCAGGGAGGGATCCACCCCGACCTGCCGGGGACCTTCTACTTCGACCTGCTCGACGCCGTGAAGGCCGCCGCGCCGGACATCCACGTCCACGCGTTCAGCCCGATGGAGGTCTTGAACGGCAGTTCGAAGCTGGGGATAACCTTCCGCGAGTTCCTCGAGGAGTGCCGCGCGCACGGCCTCGGGACGATCCCCGGCACCGCCGCGGAGATCCTCGACGACGACGTCCGGTGGGTCCTGACGAAGGGGAAGCTGCCCGCCGACACGTGGGAGGAGATCGTGCGGACGGCGCATTCGCTGGGCATCCGGTCGTCCTCCACCATCATGTACGGGCACGTGGATGCCCCTCCGCACTGGGTTTCCCACATCCGCCGGCTCCGACGGATCCAGGAGGACACCGGCGGCTTCACCGAGTTCGTCCCGCTCACCTTCGTCCACCAGAACGCCCCCATCTACCTGGCCGGACGAGCCCGGCCCGGCGCGACGTTTGTGGAAAACCGCCGGATGCACGCGGTGGCCCGGATCCTCCTCGACGGCGCGATCGACAACGTTCAGGTGTCGTGGGTGAAGATGGGCATCGAAGCGTGCCAGACGATCCTGCGGGGCGGCGCGAACGACTTCGGCGGCACGTTGATGGAGGAGACGATCAGCCGGATGGCCGGTGCGGAGTGGGGGATCCGGATGGAGCCGTCGGAGTTCGAGGATGCCATACCACTGGTTCCGCCGTCCACGATTCCCACGGGGAGACGTACATGGAGGTGCACCGAGATCGTGGATCCCCTCTTGTCAAGCAAGGGTGGATTCCTCCAGAATCACAGGCGTGTGATTCGAGGGGGAGAGTGCGGTGCATCACTACATCCCGTGGCAGGAACGAGCGCGGTGCCGAGAGCATGATCCCGAGATCTTCTTCCCCGAGAAGGGAGGCTCATCGAGGGAGGCGAAGCGGATCTGCGCCGACTGTCCCGTTCGGATCGAATGCCTCAACTACGCCCTCCGCCGCGACGAGCGCTACGGGGTCTGGGGCGGCATGAGCGAGCGGGAACGACGACGCCTGAAGCGCATGGCGTCCTGACGGATGGAAAGGGGGTGACCGATGTCTCCCGCGAAGAAGCGGTCCACCGCGAAACGGAAGACCGCCGCGAAGAAGCCGGCCGCTCGGAAGCCGGCGGCCAAACGGAAGACCGCCGCGAAGAAGAAGACCGCGGCGCGTAAGCCTGCGGCCAAGAAGAAGACGGCGGCCAAGAAGAAGACCGCCGCCAAGAAGAAGACCGCGGCGCGGAAGCCTGCAGCGCGCAAGAAGACCGCGGCGCGCAAGCCGGCGGCCAAGAAGCGGACCAGCGCCAAGAGGAAGACCGCGGCGCGCAAGCCTGCGGCGAGGAAGCGGACCACCGCCAAGAAGCGGTGACCCGCGATCGTCGGATCGCATCAGGCTGATCGAGGAGGGGGGCGTCGCGCCCCCCTCCTCTTCGTCCCGGCAGCGCCGTGCTAGGCTGCCCGCCGCGCAAGCACCCCATGGTCACCACCACCGCCGATCGCGCCTCCTCCGACGACGCCGTTCGCACGCCGAGCGTGCTCGCCGTGCTCGTCGTGCGGAACGGGCTGCCCTGGCTCCGCGACTGCCTGCAGTCGCTGGCCGCACAGACCCATCCCCGGTTGGGCGTCCTGGCCGTGGACAACGCCTCCACCGACGGCTCGGTCGAGATGCTCGAGCGCTCGCTCGGCCCCGGGCGGGTCCTGCGCTCGGAGGAGGACCGGGGGCTGGCCGGGGCCCTGCGCGCCGCCCTCGAGGTGCCGGCGGCCCAGGCCGCCGACTACCTGTTGGTCCTGCACGACGACACGGCCTTGTCACCGGACGCCGTGGCTCGGATGGTCGAGGCCGCCCAGGGCATCCAGGGGGTCGAGCGGGTCGGCGTGGTCGGTCCCAAGGTCGTCGACTGGTCCGATCCCCGGGTCCTCCGGGAGGTCGGCCGCTCCACCGACCGGTTCGGCCATCCCTCCACCCCGCTGCAGGAGGGGGAGCTCGACCACGGTCAGTACGACCGCGTGCTCGAGGTCCTGTACGTCTCGTCCTGCGCCATGCTGATCTCACGCGCCGCCTGGCAGCGGACCGGAGCGCTCGACGAGCGCCTCGCGGGCCGGCACGACGACCTGGATTTCTGCTGGCGGGCCCGGGTCGCCGGCTTCCGGGTCCTGATGACCCCGCTCGCGCATGCCCGGCACTTCGGCGCGGGGGCCCGGGGAGCCCGTGGCGAGACACCCCGGCGCCGAGGGGCCCAGTACTACGCCGAGCGCGCCGCCCTCGCCTCGATGCTCAAGAACTACGGGCTGCTGTCGCTCGCGTGGCTGCTGCCCCTGCACGTCGTGATCGGCCTCGTCCGTCTGGCCTACCTGGCCCTCGCTCGGCGGTTCGAGGAGGCGCTCGAGCTGCTCGCCGCGTGGACCTGGAACCTCGTGCACCTTCCCTCGACGCTCCGCAGGCGGGTCCGGGCCCAATCGGTCCGGTCCACCCGCGACCGGGTGGTGCGCCGGTTCATGGAGTCCGCGTGGTTCCGTCTGCCGCGGTGGTTCCAGGCTGCCGAGCAGCTGCTCGAGGAGCAGCTCGAGGAGGAGCGTGAGCACGTCCGGATCCGTACGCGCGCCGCCTCCCTGGCGGTCGAGCATCCCGCGCTGGTGACCTGGGTGCTGGCCGCGCTGGTCGGGGTGATGGCGTTCCGCGAGCTGGTCGGCCCCGGCGTCCTCCAGGGCGGCGTGCTGGCCGCGTTCCCGGCCCGGGCTGGCGACTTCTTCCGCGAGCTCGCCTCGGCCGTGCGCACGACGGGGCTCGGCGGCACCGAGGCGGCCAGCCCGGCGCTCGCCCCGCTCGGGATCGTGTCGGGGATCCCGTTCGCGAGCCCCGCCCTGGCGCAGAAGGTGGTGCTCGCCGCCCTCCCGCCGATCGCCGGCATCGTCATGTACCGCTCGCTCCTGCGCCAGACCGGGCTGGCGGGGGCCTCCTGCCTCGGCGCCGTGGCCTACGTCCTGTCGGCCGGCACGTTCTGGGCGTTCTCGGAGGGCCGGATCGACCTGCTCGTGGCGGTGGCCGTCCTGCCGGCGGTGGCCGATCGCCTGGAGAGCGCGTTCGCCGCCGACGACGCGTCCGGACGGTGGCGCGCGGCGGTGGGTCTGGGCACGGGGGTGGCCGTCGGCGTGGTGTTCCTCCCCGGGCTGGTCCCCGCGCTGGCCCTCCTGTCGGCGGTGCAGCTTGTGGGCGGGCGACACCGGATCCGGGGGTCCGCGATCGCGCTCGGCGGGGCCGTGGTCGCCGCGGCATTGGCGTTCCCGCTCCTGCCGACGTGGGTGCACCAGCCCGGCGCCTCCTTCTCCTCGACGATCGGCTCGCTCGACTTCGGGCGCCTCTCGCGCCTGGCCCCCGGAGGCGGGCCGGGGACATGGGTGGTGGCCTGGTTCCTCCCGGTGGCCGCGATCCTCGCGTTCAGCGTGCTGGGACCGGGCCAGCGCGCCCGCGGGTGGCGCGCCGCGGGCCTCGGCGTCGGCGGCGTGTTCCTGGCCTGGCTCTCGTCGGCCGGCTACCTCCCCGACGCGCTCGCGAACGCTCCCGCGTACCTCACGGTCTCGGCGGTGGGCTCGGCCGTGCTCGTCGGCCTCGGGATGGCCGCGCTGGGGTCGGCGATCGTTCGGCACGCGTTCGGGTACCCGCAGATCGCGGCCGCCCTGCTGGTGGCGGTGCTCGGCGTGGGCTTCGCGGGTCAAGCGGCCGCGGCCGTGGTCGGCGGCTGGGAGGTCGGACCCTCGGCCCTGCCGGCGGCATGGCCGGTCGTGCAGAGCTCGCCGGGGCCGTTCCGGGTGCTGTGGGTCGGTCGGGCCGGCGGCGACCGGTTCCCCGCCCCCGGCGGCGATCCCCAGGGGGTGGTGGACGCGGGGTCCGCCTCGCTGCGGTTCGCCGTGACGGGGCGCGATGGCGTGTCTGCGCTCGACCTCGGCCGCGGTCCGGCGGGACGCGGGTACGCGTACGCGGCGAAGGCGCTCGCCGAGCTCCTGGCCGGGCAGACCAGCCACGCGGGCGCGCTCCTGGCCCCGCTGGGGATCCGCTTCGTGGTGGCGGCGGGCGGCGACCTGCCCCCCGCCGCCCTGGACCGCCTGGATGCGCAGGTCGACCTCGACGTGGTGTACCGGGGTGAGCTCGTGATCTTCCAGAACGCACGGTCGCTCCCCCCGGCGTTCGCCACGCGTTCCACCCCCTTCGCCCGGGCGGTGCGTGCCGAGGGTCTGGGGCCGGTCGCCTCGGTCCCGCCGCCGGCCACCACGCCGCTCCTTGCGACCCCCCAAGGGCTGGACGTCCCCGAGGGGGAGGGGATCGCCTACCTGGCGCAGCAGTACGACCCGGGCTGGCGGGCCCGTTCCCCGGAGGTCGCGGTCCGACCGGAGCGGGCCTTCGGCTGGGCCATGGCCTTCCCGGACGCCGGTGGCACGACGATCGTCTTCGCCCGCCAGTGGGTCCGCACCCTGGAGGTGGCCCTCCTGGCCGTGCTGTGGGTGGCGGCCCTGTGGGTCACCAGGAGGCGGGCGGCCAGATGAGGGCTCGGGGACAGTTCCTGGCTGCGGCCCTGGTGGTGGTGGTCTCGGTCGGTGGAGCGATCGCCCTGCAGGACGGCGCGGGGCCCAGGCCGTCGGCGGCCGCTCCGGCCGCGGAGGCCCCGTCCGGCGCGTGGCTGTGCCCGCACGGCGGCGGCTCGGAGTGGCAGGTGACCATCCGGCTCGCGAACCCCGGTCCCCAGCCCGTGCGCGTCCGCGTGTCCCGGCTCGGCTCCGACAAGCCCACCGAGCCCAAGGGCTACACCGTGGAGCCGGGGACGGAGCTCCAGCTCGCGCAGCCGGCGCCCGAGCGTGGCTCGAGCACGGTGGTCCAGTACTTCGGTGGCTGGGTCGCCGCCGGTTGGGTGGCCCACGCCGGCGGTGGGGAAGGAGGGGTGGCCGCCGAGCCCTGCCTGCCGGGGGGAGGCGACCGCTGGCTGGTCCCCGACGGGAGCGCCGCCGAGGGCCAGGACGACTACGTCGTGGTGATGAACCCCTACGCGGTCGACGCGGTGTTCACGCTCACGCTCTACACGACCAAGCGGCCGGCCCCCATCACACCGGGGGAGTGGACCAACGTGGTCCTGCATCCCCACCGCAGCGAGGCCTTCCGCCTGAACCCGAAGGCCCTGGGCGAGGCGACGGTCTCGACGCTCGTGGACGTCGAGGTGGGGCGGGTGGCGGTCGCGGGGCTCGGCATCTCGAGCCTCGGCGGGATCCGCAGCGGCGTGGGGGTCGAGGGCACGCCGCCCACCACCGCGATCCTGCCGGGTGGGTTCGATCAGGGGGCCACCGACCTGATCGTCGCCGACCCCACCGAGCGGCCGGCCGCCGTCCGAGCGCTCCTCATCTCCAAGGAGGCATCGCAAGCGGTGGCGAGCCTCACCCAGTCCTCCACCAACCCGGGGTCCGCGGCCACCTACCCGGTGACGTCCGAGGGCCCGTCGGCGCTCGTGGTCCACCCGCCGGCGGGCGTGGCGGTGGCCCGCCGCACGCTGGGGGTGACCTCGGATCAAGGGTCGACCACCGGGAGCGGCACGCCGGCCCGCGCGTGGGTGATCCTGCCGTCGGTGGCCGGACCTCCCACCCACCCGGGCCTGGTCATGGCCAACCCGGGATCCCGGCCGGTCGACGTCACGTTGACCTACCTCCCATCGGGGGTGGGGCCGGTCCCGGCGCCGATCACGGTCCAGGTCCCGGCCCGTCGGGTGCTCGGCCCGCCCCGCGCCTTCATCGAGGCCAAGCCCTTCGCCGCGATCCTGGCGGTCGCGAGCGACGGAACCTTCGTGCCGGCCTCCGCGTCCTATTCTCTCGGGCGTGAGGGGTACGCGGCCTACGCCGTGTCCCTGGGCGTTCCCGTCCCCGAGGCCTGGATCCCGGGGTGATCCGCACCGATGCCCCGGGTTGGGGGGCAGACCTTCCGGGGTAGGCAACGTATGATGGTCGGTCGAGGCAACGCCCGTCGGATCCGGGCGTTGAAGCGGATGAGGGGTCGGATGGCCAAGGGCAGGCACAGCAGGCGGACGCTGGGACGTAGATGGGTCGTCGTCGTCACGACGGTCGGGATGCTCGCGGCGCTCGGCGGCGGGTCGGCCTACGCCGCGTACCGGTACGACCGCTCCAGCTCGGCGAGGATCCTGCCGGGCGTCTCCATCGCCGGCGTGGACGTCGGCGGGATGACCCGCGACCAGGCCGTCCGCGCCGTGGAGCGCCACGCCGACCTCACGCTCGAGTCGCAGCTGACCGTCCGGGCGGGCGGGGCCCGGTGGACCGTGACGCCCGCATCGCTGGGAACGCGGGCCGACGTGGTGGGGGCCGTCGATCGGGCGTTCGCCGCGGCCGATGGCCTCTCCCTGGTCTCGCGGGTCTACCACCGGATCGCCGACGAGCCGGTCCCCACGGAGATCCGCCTGGGCTACGTGTTCGACCGGGCCAAGGTCGACGCGTTCGTTCAGCAAGCCTTCGAGGAGATCGCCAAGCCGGCCGTGGACGCGGCGTTCGAGCTCGTCGACGACCAGCTCGTGATGCGCCACGCGCGGGCCGGCGAGGAGCTCCGGACCGACCTCGCCCGGCAGCGGGTCGTGCACGCGCTGCGGAGCCACCTCGACCGGGTCCGGATGCCCGTGCGGGTCCTCCGGCCGGAGGTGACGGAGGACACGCTCGGCAAGACCATCGTGGTCGACCTGTCCGAGAACCACCTGTACCTGTACGACGGGTTCGAGGTCGTCCGCGACTTCCCCGTGGCCACCGCCGCCCCCGGGTACACGACGCCGGTGGGGACGTGGGAGATCGTGAACAAGGCCGAGAACCCCACCTGGTACAACCCGGCGCCCGACGGCTGGGGAGCCGGGGAGCCGCTGGTCATCCCCCCCGGCCCGGGCAACCCCCTGGGGACCCGCGCCCTGTACCTCAACGCGCCGGGCATCCGGATCCACGGCTCGTACGCGGACAGCTCGATCGGCACCTACGCCTCGCACGGGTGCATCCGGATGCACATCCCGGACTCCGAGGTCCTCTACCCGCTCGTGCCGATCGGGACCAAGGTCATCATCAAGCCGTAACCCTCCGCCGGAGGCGGCGGGGTCGTTGAGGATCACACGCGTGTCATCTACGATCGGCGCGTGCGGGTCTGCGACAAGCTTCGGTGCCGGACCGAGGCCGTGGCCACCGTGGGGCTCTCCTACGAGGCCAGGGTGGTGGTGATCGGCGAGCTCTCGCGTGAGCCCAACCCCAACCTGCTCGACCTGTGCTCCGAGCACGTCCGCCGGCTCACCCCGCCGATCGGATGGTACGTCCGCGACGAGCGGCCCGTGCTGGCGCCCAACCCGTAGTGGTGCGGGCGTCCCCCAGACGGACCATCCGGGGTGCGGTTCCGGGTGAGGCCATCCCGACGGGTCGCCGGAGCATCCGCCCGCCCGGATGGACCGAGGGAAATGAGGTCGGTGTGCTATAGGCCTCGGGCGTTCGGCGCGCGAGCATGTCGGTCATGGACGCCACCTTCGACAAGCGGGGCGAGAGCGGCCCCACCGACCCGCTGACGGGGACCTGTCCGGTCTGCAACCAGGGCGACCTGATCACCATCACCATGGCCGTCGGGGAGAGCGATTTCGCGTTCACGACGTGCCACCTGTGCGAGGCGAAGTGGTGGTACCGGGACGGCGAGGCCGTTCCGCTCCGCTCGGTCATCGGCTCGGTGCTCTCCTCCAAGAACTGAGCTCCCGCCGCTCCAGTAGGATGCGATGACGTGTCATCGCATCCCGACCTTTCGTCGATCTTCAAGGCGTACGACGTCCGCGGCGTCGTCCCCGACGACCTGAACGAGCAGGTCGCGCGTCGCATCGGCGCCGCGTTCGCGGAGTGGGCGGCGGCGCCACGGATCGCCGTCGGCTACGACTGCCGGCCGTCGTCCCCCTCGCTGGCCCAGGCCTACCGTGACGGCGCCGCCTCGCGCGGGGTGGACGTGATCGACCTCGGGCCGTCCTCCACCGACCTGCTGTACTTCGCCTCCGGCGCCCTGGACCTTCCCGGGACGATGCTCACGGCCAGCCACAACCCCCCGCAGTGGAACGGCTTGAAGTTCTGCCTGGCGGGGGCCAGGCCGGTGGGACAGGACACCGGGCTGGCCGAGATCCGCGCGCTCGCCGAGCGCGACGAGTACCCGCAGCCCGGCGGTTCGGGAACGGTGGAGCGCCGGGACCTCCTGGACGCGTACGTGGACCACGTCCTGTCGTTCGTCGACGCAGCGGCGATGCGTCCTCTCACCGTGGTGGCCGACACCGCCAACGGGATGGGCGGCCTGGTGCTCCCCGCGGTGATGGCGCGCCTGCCGGTGACGCTCGTCCACCTCTACCCGGAGCTCGACGGCACGTTCCCCAACCATCCGGCCGACCCCATCGACCCGGAGAACCAGCGCGACCTCAAGCGCGTGGTGCTCGAGCGGGGGGCCGACGTGGGACTGGCCTTCGACGGCGACGCCGACCGCGTGTTCCTGGTGGACGAGCACGCCGAGGGCGTGAGCGGATCCGAGGTCACGGCGCTCGTGGCGAAGGCGATGCTCCAGACGCGCCCCGGCAGCTCGGTGGTGCACAACCTGATCTGCTCCTGGGCGGTCCCCGAGGTGATCCGCGAGAACGGGGGCACGCCGATCCGCACGCGGGTCGGCCACTCGTTCATCAAACAGGTGATGGCGGAGACCGGCGCCATCTTCGGGGGCGAGCACTCGGGCCACTACTACTTCCGCGACAACTACCGGGCGGACTCGGGGCTGATCGCCGCGGTCGTGGTGCTCGAGCAGCTCTCGAAGGCCCGGGTCCCGCTCTCCGAGCTGCTCCGGCCGCTGCGCCGGTACGCCGACTCGGGCGAGATCAACTCGCGGGTGGCCGACGGGGAGGCGGCGATGGACCGGATCGCCGAGGCCTTCGCCCACGGGCGCCAGGACCGGACCGACGGGCTCACCGTGGAGTTCGACGACTGGTGGTTCAACGTCCGCCCGTCCAACACGGAGCCGCTGCTCCGCCTGAACGTCGAGGCGCGGACCCCGGAGCTGCTGCAGGAGAAGACCCGGGCCGTGCTCGACCTCATCCGAGGCCAAGGAGGCGACGCATGAGCCTGGACCCGCAGCTCCTCGAGATCCTGGTCTGCCCCAACGACCGGGGCGAGATCGACTACCTGGAGGACCAGCAGGTGATCGTGTGCCGCGCGTGTGGCTACCGGTACCCGGTCCGCGACGGCATCCCCGTCATGCTGATCGACGAGGCGGAGAAGCCCCGGAGCACGAGGAAGCGGCGGTGATCGATCTCGACGAC
>JBHGAT010000057.1:0-8862 GCA_041946645.1 Candidatus Velamenicoccus archaeovorus
AGGACGCCGACGCCCTGGTCCGGACGCTGATGGGGGAGGCCGGCGCCCGCGACGAGCTGGTCAGCATCGCGCTGAACCGGGCCGGGCCCGGGCTGCTCGAGGGGCCCGAGGGGGGCTTCGCGGAGCTGCTCCGTACCTACGCGGTGGGCCTCGAGCTGATCCGGCAGACGGCGGCCCGGCTGCTCGCCGGCCGCCCCGCCGACATGGACGCGACCGTGCGGCTCACCGAGCACCTGGCCAGCCTGATCGCCACGGACCCGGCGCAGGCGCTGCTGCTGACCACGGTCAAGTCGTACGACGAGTACACGTACCACCACATGGTCAACGTGTGCATCCTCTCGCTCGCCATCGCCCAGGCCGTGGGCCTGCCGCACGAGCAGGCCATGGCGCTCGGGATCGGTGGGCTGCTGCACGACGTCGGCAAGGTCAAGGTGCCGCAGGAGGTGCTGCAGTACGAGGGGGCGCTGAACGAGGAGCAGTGGCGGCTGATCCAGCGCCACCCGGTCGACGGGGCCGCGCTCGTGCTGGTGACCTCGCGGGACCCGCTCCACCCCGCGATGTCCGTGGTGCTCGAGCACCACGCTGCCTACGACGGCTCGGGCTACCCCAGCCTGTCGACGGGCCGTCCCCCTTCGACGGCCGCGCGGATCGTCTCGGTCGCCGACAGCTTCGACGCGCTCACCAGCAAGCGGTCCTACCGCAAGCCCGAGGAGCGCCGGCAGGCGCTCAACCTCATCCAGGCCGGCGCGGGACGCTCGTTCGATCCGCGCGTGGTCCGCGCGTTCGTCCGGCTGATGGGGCTGTTCCCGGTGGGGTCGCTGGTCCAGCTCTCGAACGGGCACGTCGCGGTGGTCGTGCGTAACCACGAGTCGTTGCTGGCCCGCCCCACCGTGCGGCTGGTGCTCGACAAGCGGGGCAACCGGTGCGAGCCGGAGGAGATCGACCTGGCCGAGAAGAGCCGGAACGGTCGGTACCGGGCCTCGGTGGTGCGGAGCATCGACCCGGCCGACGTGGGGATCGACATGCTCACGCTCTTGGCCTCGGGACAGCTCGACGTGCCGCCGCCGCCCGACGCCGGTCCGGGTCTGGTGCACGAGCCGGCGCCGGTCGAGGACGCCCCACCGGGCTACGTGGACCATCACGCCGACCTGGCGGCAGCGGAGGCCCGCCGGCGCGACCGAGGCTGAGCCAGAGCCCGCTCGACCACGGGTCCCCGCTCGACCACGGGTCCCCGCTCGACCACGGGGCCGCACCACTACACTGGCCCGCGTGCCGGTGGAGATCGACATCGACCACGTCGCGCGCCTGGCCCGGCTGGACCTGACGGATGAGGAGCGCGATCGCCTGCGGGCTCAGCTCGGCGTGATCCTCGAGCACGCCGCGAAGGTCGGCGAGGTGGCCGCGGACGACGTCCCGCCCACCGCGTGGGCCATCCCCCGAGCGAACGTCCTGCGTCCCGACGAGCCCCGGCCGTCGCTCCCCCGCGAGGACGTGCTGGCCAACGCCCCCGAGCGCGAGGACGACCGGTTCAAGGTTCCGCGGATCGTGGAGGTCGAGTGACCGGCCGGAGGGACGCCACGGCGCTCTGCGACCGGCCGGCGACCGAGCTGGCCGAGCGGATCCGCGCCGGCGAGATCGCGCCGGCGGACGTCACCGAGTCCTGCCTGTCGCGGATCGAGGAGCTCGACGAGCGCCTGCACGCGTTCCTGCTCCCCACACCGGAGGCGGCCCGCGAGACGGCGGCCGCCGCGGCCGAGCGGGTCGGGGCCGGCGACGCGCCACCCGTGGCCGGCATCCCCGTCGCGCTGAAGGACGTGCTGAGCACCCGCGGCATCCGCACGACGTGCGGCTCGAGGATCCTGGAGACGTACGTGCCGCCGTACGACTGCACGCCGTGGGCACGGCTGCGGGCGGCGGGCTCGGTGCTGCTCGGCAAGACCAACTGCGACGAGTTCGCCATGGGCTCGTCCAACGAGAACTCGGCGTTCGGGCCCGTTCGGAACCCGTGGGACCTCGAGCGCGTGCCCGGCGGGTCCTCGGGCGGCTCGGCAGCGGCCGTCGCGGCGGGGGAAGCCGTATGGGCGCTGGGCACCGACACCGGCGGCTCGGTGCGGCAGCCCGCGGCGCTGTGCGGCGTGGTCGGCCTGAAGCCGACGTACGGGCTGATCAGCCGGTACGGGCTCATCGCGTTCGCGTCCTCGCTCGACACCGTCGGCACGTTCACGCGGAGCGTGCGGGACGCCGCGCTGCTGCTGTCCGTGATCGCCGGCAAGGACCCGATGGACGCCACGAGCCTGGACGAGCCGGTACCCGACTACCTGGCGGCGCTCGGTCCCGGGCTCGCCGGGCTCCGGGTGGGCGTGGTGACCGAGGCGTTCGGCGATGGGGTCGAGCCCGACGTGCGCGCGAGCGTCCGCGCCGCGATCGACCGGATGGCCGACACGGGCGCGAGGGTCGACGAGGTGTCGCTGCCCCACACCGACTACGCGCTGTCCGCCTACTACCTGATCGCGCCCTCCGAGGCCTCGTCCAACCTGGCCCGGTACGACGGCGTACGGTACGGCCTGCGCGTCGAGGGCCACGACTCGGTCGAGATGATGACCCGGACGCGGGGTGCGGGATTCGGCCCGGAGGTCAAGCGGCGCATCATGCTGGGGACGTACGCGCTGTCGGCCGGCTACTACGAGGCCTACTACGGGCAGGCCCAGAAGGTCCGCACGCTCGTGATCCGCGACTACGAAGCGGCGTTCGAGCGGTTCGACCTGCTGGTGTCGCCGACCTCGCCCACCACGGCGTTCCGGCTGGGGGAGCGGATCGACGACCCCCTCGCGATGTACCTGTCCGACGTGTTCACGATCCCCGCGAACCTGTCGGGGATGCCGGCGATCTCGATCCCCTGCGGCCTGGACGGCGCGGGGCTACCCGTCGGCCTCCAGCTCACCGCGCCGGTGCTCCAGGAGGCCCGGCTCCTCGCCGCGGCGCACGCGGTCGAGCAGGAGCTCGGGTTCGACGCCCTCCCCCCGCTCCTCGAGGGGCTCCGCGCCTGAGGTCAGGTCCGGCGCCGGGGCCCCCGTGCCCGCGGAGATGATCAGCGCGACGGCCGCCAGGACGATCCCGCCGGCCACGAGGGTCCGCAGGCCGATCGTCTCGTCCAGGATCAGCCATCCCAGGAACACGGCGACGACGGGGTTCACGTACGCGTAGGTCGAGACCAGCGACGTGCGGGCGTGGCGCAGCAGCCACACGTAGCAGGTGAAGCCCACCCACGATCCCACGGCGATCAGGTAGGCCAGCGCGACCAGCGACCGGCCCGAGAACGCAGCCGGTTGGATCAGCGCGAGCTCGCCGCGGGCGATGCCGAGCGCGACCAGCGCGAGCCCGCCGATCGTCATCTCCATCCCCGCACCGACCAGCGGCCGCGAGGGGAGCTCCGCGCTCCGCGAGTAGAGGGACCCGGCCGTCCAGCACATCGACGCGAACACCGCCACCAGCAGGCCCGAGAGCGGCGCGCCCCGGCCGCTCACCCCGTCGATCAGCAGCGCCGCGCCGGTGAAGCCCAGCACGAGGCCGACCACCGTGGCCCGTCCGTGCCGCCGCCCGAACAGCACCCGATCGACGAGCGCCATCCACAGCGGGACGAGCGCGATGATCAGCGAGGCGATGCCGGAGGGGATCGTGCGCTCGGCCAGCACCAGGCTCCCGTTGCCGCCGACGATCAGGCCGAGCCCCACGATCGCGGCCGAGCGCCAGTGCACGGCTTGCGGCCGGTCGCCCTCGCGGTCGCCCCGGCGGACCGCCCACGCGTACAGGACGGCCCCGGCCACGGCGAACCGGAGCCCCGCCGAGATGAGCGGCGGGAGGGTCTCGTTCACGACGCGGATGCCCAGGTACGTGGTGCCCCACACGACGTACACGGCGGCGAGCGCCGACCAGACGAGGGGGGCGGCCGCCCGCGCGTGCTGGGGGGCGGCCCGCTGCGTCATGGACCCAGGATAGGGCCGGCCGCCGTCACTGCCGACCGCGCTCGTGCCGGTTCCGGGCTCCCGGGCCGCCGGTCGCCGGGCACGGTGCCCGCAGCGGGACCCGCTAAGCTCACGTGCGGCATGGCCGGGACGCTCACCACGCAGGGGTACGAGACCGTGATCGGGCTCGAGTGCCACGTCGAGCTCGCCACGGAGACCAAGATGTTCTGCGGCTGCCGGAACGCGTTCGGCGCCGAGCCCAACACCAACGTCTGCCCGGTGTGCCTGGGCTTGCCGGGCTCACTCCCCGTGCCCAACCAGCGGGCCATCGAGTACATCGTGCGGATCGGCTTGGCCCTGAACTGCCGCATCGCCCCGCACTCGCTGTTCCACCGGAAGAACTACTTCTACCCGGACATGCCGAAGGACTTCCAGATCTCCCAGTACGACCTGCCGATCTGCGTCGGTGGGTACCTCGACATCGAGGTCGACGGGGAGGTCCGCCGGATCGGCATCACGCGCGTCCACATGGAGGAGGACACCGGCAAGACCACGCACCTCGGCGGCACCGGTCGGATCGCGCGGGCCGAGGCGGCGCTCGTCGACTACAACCGGGCCGGCGTCCCGCTGGTCGAGGTGGTCTCGGAGCCGGACCTGCGCTCGCCGGAAGAGGCTCGGGCGTACCTGGTGGAGCTGCGGGCGACGCTCGAGGCGCTCGGCGTCTCGGACGTGCGCATGGAGGAGGGGTCGCTGCGGTGCGACGCCAACGTCTCGGTCCGCCGGGCGGGGGCCGAGGACCTCGGCACCAAGGTCGAGATCAAGAACCTCAACTCGGTCCGCTCGCTCGAGCGCGCGTTGCGGTACGAGCAGGAGCGGCAGGTCGCGGCGCTCGAGCGCGGCGAGCCGCTGGTCCAGGAGACCCGGCACTTCGACGAGGACGAGGGCTCCACCCATACGCTCCGATCCAAGGAGGAGGCGTTCGACTACCGGTACTTCCCCGAGCCCGACCTCCCGCCGCTCGAGCCCGATCCGGCGTGGGTGGAGCAGATCCGCGCCTCGCTGCCCGAGCTGCCGGCGGCCCGGCGGACCAGGCTGATCCGCGACCACGGCCTGAAGCCCGAGCAGGCCGCGATCGTCGGGGCGGACCGGCACGCCGTCGAGTACCTCGAGCGGGCCGTGGGCCTGGGTGCCTCGGCGGGGGCCGTCGCCACGTGGATGACGCAGGACGTCGCCGCGTACCTCAACCGGACGGGCCGGGCGTGGAGCGACCTCGAGCGAGACTTCCCCGCGGAGCGCCTCCGCGACCTCCTGCGTCTGGTGGAGGAGGGTGTGCTCTCGTCGACCGGCGGCAAGACCGCGTTCGAGGAGGCCGTGGGCACCGGCAAGCACCTCGACCAGGTGATCGAGGAGAACGGCCTGCGGCAGGTCTCGGACACGACGCAGCTCGAGGCGTGGGTCGACGAGGCCATCGCCGAGAACCCCGGCCTCGTCGAGCAGTTCCGCGGCGGCAAGGAAGGCGTGCTGAACGCCCTGGTGGGCCAGGTCATGAAGAGGTCCCGGGGCTCGGCCAATCCCAAGGTCACCGGCGACCTGCTCCGAGCGCGTCTCTCGGGGTCCTGACGCGCGGCGGAGCCGCCCCGTGAGGGTCGACCGCGAGGAGCCGAAGCGGTACCCCTGGTGGCAGCTGATCCTGCTCGGCGTGGCGGCCCTGGTCGAGGCCGTGCTGATCCGTCCCCTCCGGCGGCTGTGGGTCTCCGAGGACCCGGTCGACACGTACGCGCTCGTGCACATGGCGAGCGCCGGGGGCGACGCGATGGTGGCCATCGCGCTGGCCGGCTCGATCTTCTTCGACATCCCCGTGGGCGACGCGAAGGTTCGGGTGGCCCTGTACCTGCTGCTCACGATGGCGCCCCTGGCGGTGGCCGGCCCCGCCCTGGTGCTGCTGCTCGACCGGGCGGGGCCGCGCCGGGCCATCTCGGCCGTGGCCGCCGCGGGCCGGGCCCTGGTGGCCGTCCTGGCGGCGCCGCGGGTGGGCTCGCTCCTCCTGTTCCCCCTCGTCTTCGCGCTGCTGGTGCTGTCCAAGGTGCACGGCATCACGAAGAACGGCCTGACGATGGCGTACGCGGGCCGGGACGAGGGGCTGGTCCGGGCCAACGCCCGCCTCGGTCGGATCGCGGTGGCCGGCGTCGTCCTGGCCGCGGCGCCGGGGCTCGTGCTGCTGAAGCTCGGCGGGCCCGAAGGGGCGCTGTTCGGGGCCGCCGTGGTCTACGCGATCGCCACGCTGTTGAACCTGCGGCTGCCCCACCCGCGCGTGCCGAAGGTGCGGACCGAGGTCACCCCGCTCGGGGCGGTCCCCGCGCTCACGGCCCCGGCGATCGGCGCGGCGGGGCTCCGCGCGGCGAACGGGTTCCTGCTGTTCCTCCTGGCGTTCGCGCTCCGGCGGAGCGGCCAGCCGGCGTGGTGGTACGGGCTCCTCGCGGCCTCGGCCACGGCCGGGCTGTTCGGAGCGGACCTCCTGGCGCCGCGGCTGCCGACCTCGTGGCGCGAGGAGGCCGTGGTGATCGCCTGCGTGATCGCCGCCGCGGTGGGGGCGGTGCTGGCGTTCGCGGCGTTCTCGCTCCCGATGCTGACCGTCTTCGCGCTGGTGGTGGGCGCCTCGGGGGAGCTCGGCCGGCTGGCCTTCCAGAGCCTGATGCAGGGGCTCGCCCCCGAGGGCGCGTACGGGCGCGTGTTCGTCCGGTACGAGGTGCTCTTCCAGCTCGCCTGGGTGGCCGGCGCGCTGCTGCCGGCGATGCTGCCGATCGCCTTCCGCGACGGGTTCCTGATCCTGTTCGGGCTGTACGTGGTGGTCGGCCTCGGCTACCTCGCTCCCGACATCCTGGAGCGCCGCCGGTCCCGGCGCCCGCCGGGGTGAGCTCCTGTCCTATGCTGGGCGGCGACCGCGACACGGAGCACGGAGGAGGGCGCGAGATGGCGGAGTGGGTCAGCGTCGGCGAGGCCGGTGAGATCGCCGAGGGGGACGTGAACTCGTACTCGGTGGGGGAACGGTCGGTCGCGGTGGCCAACGTGGACGGCACCCTGTACGCGTTCGACGACGTCTGCACCCATCAGCAGTGCTCGCTCTCGGAGGGCGACCTGGACGGCACCGTGATCGAGTGCCCCTGCCACGGCAGCCAGTTCGACGTCACCAGCGGCGAGGTGGTGGAGGGTCCCGCCGCCGATCCCGTCGACACCTTCCAGGTTCGGGAGGAGGACGGCGCCCTGCAGATCTCGATGGGATAGCCGGACGCGGGACCCGGAGGCAGCGGGAGCCATGCCCACCTTCGTCGTGATCGGGGCCGGCCTCACCGGCGGCACCGCCGTGACCACCCTGCGCGAGGAGGGCTTCGACGGGCGCCTCGTGCTGATCGGCGAGGAGGCGCTCCCGCCCTACGAGCGCCCTCCGCTGTCCAAGGAGTACCTGCGGGGCGAGGAACCCGAGCCACGCTTCGTCCACCCGCTCGGGTGGTACGCCGAGCAGCAGGTCGAGGCCCGCTTCGGCGAGCGGGCCGAGGCCATCGACCCCGTGGATCGGGTCGTGGCGCTCTCCTCCGGCGAGCGGATCGCGTTCGACGCCGCGCTCGTGGCCACGGGGAGCCGCAACCGGCCGCTGCCCGTGCCGGGAGCCGACCTCCCCGGGGTGCTGGACCTGCGCCGGGTGGCCGACTCGGACCGGATCCGCCAGGCCGCGGCCCGGGGCGGACGGGCGGTGATCGTGGGCGCCGGGTTCATCGGGTGCGAGGTGGCCGCGTCGCTGCGGACGCTCGGCCTGGACGTCGCCATGGTCGAGTTCTTCCGGACGCCGCTCCAGCGCGTGCTGGGGACGGAGCTCGGCTCGGTGATCGAGGGCCTCCACCGCGACCACGGCTGCGAGCTGATCCTGGGCGAGGCGGTCGAGCGGTTCGAGGGGGACGGTCGGTTCGAGGCCGTGGTGACCGCCTCGGGGAGACGCGTCGAGGGGGACTTCGCCGTCGTGGGGGTCGGCGTCGAGCCGGTGACGGAGGTGGTGGACGGGGCCGACGTGGGGGTCCAGGGGGGCATCGCCGTCGGCGCCACCCTCGAGACCGCGGTGCCCGGCGTGTTCGCGGCCGGCGACGTGGCCCGCCACGACCATCCGGTGTTCGGCCCCATCCGCGTGGAGCACTTCGACAACGCGATCAAGATGGGGGCGGCCGCGGCTCGGAACATGCTCGGGCGGGGCGAGGTGTTCGACGACGCCCACTGGTTCTGGTCCGACCAGTACGACTCGATGATCCAGATGTCCGGGTTCGCCACGGAATGGGACCAGGTGGTCTACCGTGGGAACGTGGACGAGCGGCGGTTCGCGGCCTTCCTGCTGAAGGACGGCGTGCTGCGGTCGGCGTTCAGCATCGACTGGCAGCACGACGTCCGCCGGGCCAAGCCCCTGATCGTGGGTCGGGCCCGGCCCGATCCCGCCGCGCTGGCCGATCCCGAGGTCGACCTGCGCCGGCTCGCGCCGGCCGTGGAGGGGTGAGGCCGGCGTGATGGGCCCGCAGATCACCCACATGCCCTGCGACCTCGAGCAGCAGCAGCGGCGGCACGAGGCGCGGAGGGACTCCGTGGCCCGCGCGGCGGCCCGTCGGCTGGGGAAGCGGTCGCTGCGCGATCGCCTGCTGCGGCGCGCGTCCGAGCCCCCCGAGCTCGGCGCCGAGGACGTCCGCACCGACGAGGCCGAGGACGTCTTCCACGGCTTCCGCTTCTAGCCCCGGAGGGGCTGATCGACCGTGAGCAGCGAGGCGATCTCGGCCGGCTTGCCCTCGGCCTGGATCCGCCCGTCGCGGAACAGCACGACCCGGTTGCAGTAGCGGAGCGCCTCGGGGTTGTGCGTGGCCGCGAGCAC
>JBHGAT010000058.1:0-8809 GCA_041946645.1 Candidatus Velamenicoccus archaeovorus
CGTGGGGCTCGTCCGGGAGGCTCGTGCGTGGGCGATGACCTGGGTGATGCAGGATCGCCCACGAGGGGCCGGCGGCCGTCGGGGACCGCTAACGGGGTCGAGCGCCGGCACGCGGGACGGATCCCATCCGAGCATCCGGGATCGGTCCGGCCCGCAGGACGCTGCCACGGAGGTGTCCGAAGAAGGCGATCACCGGCGCGATCCCGATCACGGCGACCGCGGCGAAGAGGTAGGCACCGCCGAGCGTCGCGACATCGGAGGTCGGATCGGCGCGGTGGCCCATCCACTGATCCACCGCGACCGTCACGCCCTCGACGAGCCACATCACGAGCATCGCACCGATCACGACGTAGCCACGGTCGAGCCGGTGCCACAGCCACCGTCCGGCGAGCGCCATCAGGGGCAGCCAGAACACGAGATCCTGCACGTACACGGGGTTGGTCGGCAGCCCCGTCCCCACCAGGAACCCGGGAGCCCCCTCCGCCCCCATCCCGCTCACGGCCGTCTTGAGCCACAGCGCGCCGTTCAACGCGACGATCACCCAGACGTACACGGCGATCGGCCGGACGGGCAGGGCCGGATCGATCCGTGCTCGGAGGGCCCCCACGTCGATCGAGGCGAGGCTCACGATCAGCACCCAGAGGCCCAGCGACGCCATCGCGACGTAGAGGAGGAACAGGTCGTTGAACGGCGTTCCGAACAGGAACAGCACGCTCTGGTACAGGATGTGGGCGACCCCACCCAGCCACACGAGCAGCGCCGCCACGGAACCCCGCGCCGATGCCCACATCGCCGCGGCCACCAGCGGGACGGTGACGAACAGGACGACGATCGCGGTCCCCCGAGCAGAGCCGCTCATGACCTCCGGACCCTTCAGAACGCCCCCGAAGGCCGACCAGCCGGCGGCGAGGGCCGTCACGAGGGCCAGCGGGATCGAGAGCGCGTACGCCACCCGCGAGACGCGTGCGCCGCCGGTCGGGGACATCGTGGGGCTCGTCGCGGCCATCATCGGGTCACCTCCGGGGAGCGCGAAGGAGCCCGCTCCCTGCCGCCGGGCCCAGACGCGGAGGTTCACCTCCCATCCCGTTCCATGAGCTCCACCCCTCGATCCGACGGTACGGGCGGTCGCCGAGGTCGGTGTGGGACCTTGGGTCCTCCGTCGGCAGGTCGTTCGGCATCGGTGGGGCGCCGCGGTGCGGCCGTCAGGTGGTCGTCGGGAACGACCGTGACAGGAGGGCGACGATGTCGACCGACGTGCGGGTCCCGCGGCGTCCTTCCCACCGGTCGAGAAGAGGTACGGGCGCTCGATCGCCGAGTGGCACGAGTTGAACCGTGGGGCGGGCATCACCAAGCACATGGAGCTGGTGGCGTGGCTGAAGCGGGAACGCGGCATGGGTCACGGGCACGCCAACGCGCTCACGACCCACTGCCTCCGCAAGGCTCGATGAGGCCGGAGGGCCGTGGGACGGCCGTGCCCCGACCGGCTCAGGGGCCAGCCGAGGTTCACGTCGTGGCCAACGTCTACCTCCCGAGCACCCCACGACCAGCAGGACGGATCGACCGGTCCCGGGATGACCGCAAGGCGGATGCTCGGTCAGTCCGCTCGGGCGCTGCGGACCAGCATCGCCTCGAGCTCCTCCTCGAGGTGGCCGCTCGTGCGGTCCTCGAGCGCGACGCGCAGCTCGTTCAGGGCTCGGAGCTGCTCGGCGGTCTCCGCCTCCCGCGAGGCGACCTCCCGCTCCCACCGGACCACGTCGCGCATCGGGGCGACCAGGATCACGATCGCCTCGTACACGTAGAAGCGGCTGAGCCAGTTCCAGTACGTGACCGCCTGGTCCCAGAAGGTCACGGCGGTACCGAGCTCGACCGCGGTCCAGGCGAAGGCGGCCGTCGCCGCCATCAGCGTTCCCACCCAGCGCCCCCGCGCATACGTCACCAGCCCGATGGGGACCAGGTAGAAGACCGAGATCGCGAAGGCCCCGGTCACCGCGTCGATCAGGCCGATCAACGCCAGGAGCAGCAGGCCGACCAGCACGACGAAGGGCGGCGAGAACCGCCCGAGGAACCGCTCGAGCGCCGTCAGCAGGCGGCGTCCCAGGTGCGCGTCGTCGATCGACGAGCGCAGCCGGGCCGGCAGGTGGGTAGGGATCTGCTTCTCCATCGAACTCCCTCCGATCACAGGGCTCCCTCGAGCACGGCCGAGGCCGTACCGCGGAGCTCGAACGCCACCCCCACCCCGTCGTACCGCCGGTCGTCCTGGGAAGCGGGCCACGCGACGCTGATCCGGTAGCTCGCGAGCTCCCCCGGCACGAGGGCGGCCCCGCCGGCGAACCGCAGGTCCGCCAGCCCGCCGTGGTAGACCAGGCGGTCGGAGACCGGTTCGGTCACCCGGACCTCGAGCACCCGAGCCAGCGCGCGGGCGTGCGACCCGCTCACACGCGTCGAGACCCGGTAGGTCACGGACACCCCGCCGACGTTCCGGACCGCGAGCACGGAGCGCTCCGGCCCCATGCCCGGGTACGCGCCGGTCACCCGGATCACGGGGCCCGTCAGCGGGTCCCCCGCCGGGCCGACGAACGCGATCCGGGCGGCGGGGCCCCCGATCCGGGGATCGGTCTGCGCCCACGCGGCCTGCACCGCTCCGGTCACCGCGAGCCCCAGGAGCCCCACGCCGATCAGCGCGTGGACGACCCTCCTCGTCGCCCCACCCGAAGCGGCCCCGGGCCTCCTCGCGCCCGCTTCCCCCCTCGATCGATCGGCCGTTGCCTGCCCCATCACGTTCACGGTTTCCCCTTCGGTGCCTTCCCGAGAGGTATCGGGCTCCGGCCGGGTGCAGCCTATGGCTCGGCCTACCCGTTTTCGGGTAGACGACCGGGCGAGGGCGCCCCGACCCGTGGGCCATGGCGGACGCACAGAGCGGTCCCCGGGAGGACTCCCCCGGGTCGGCTCGACGGCCGAGGCCCGCCCGGGGGACGGGTCGGGTGTCGCCGGGCGGGCTCGGGTCGGAGGCTGTGGGAGCCCCTCGCGGGGCGGCGGTCAGCTCGAGAGGCGCTCCCGCAAGGCCTCGAGGTACTCGTCGAGCCGGTCGTAGGTCTCCGCCGCGCCGGACTCCATCCCGGAGCCGAGCACCATGTCGCGGATCTCCCTGCTGGCGAACTCGGCCCGGGACGTGATCGTGGTGCGCCCGTCGCGCTCCTCGAACGCGTAGGACTCGGGCCCGGGCTCGCCGGGCATCCCCTCGAACCCGAAGGTCCAGACGATCCGCTCGGGCGGGACGATCTCGAGGTACTCGCCGAAGAACGCGATCCGCTCCCCGTCGGGGCCCTGGTGGACGATCCGCCACCGGCCCCCGACGCGGAAGTCCACGTCGCACTCCACGACCTCGTATCTCCTCGGCCCCCACCACCTGGATAGGTGCTCGCATGACGTGTGCGCCTCGAACACCAGCTCGCGCGGCGCGTCGAACACGCGGGTCATCACGATCTCGCGGTCCGACGGCGTGGTGGTGACCAGCTCATGCCGTCCGCCCATCGTCTCCCTCCCTCCCTCGACCCTGGAGCTCGTCCAGGTACACGTCCAACCGGTCGTAGCGCTCGTCCCAGAAGCGCCGGTACCGCTCGGCCCACTCGGCCACCTCGCGCAGAGGCTCGGCACGCAGCCGGGCCGGCCGCCGCTGGCGCTCGCGCCCCCGGGAGATCAGCCCGGCCCGCTCCAGGACCTTCAGGTGCTTGGAGACCGCCGGCAGGCTCATGTCGAACGGTTCGGCGAGCTCGCCCACCGTGGCCTCGCCGGCCGCCAGCCGGCCCAGGATGGCCCGCCGCGTGGGGTCGGCCAGCGCCGAGAACGTCCGGTCCAGCTGCTCAGACGCGGTGCTCATGAGCTTCTTAGAACCTTCCGGTTAAATAACTGATCGGTAAAATACGTCTCAGATGACACCGCCGTCAAGCCCCTCACCCGGCCCGCCGGGGCTGGGCACCGCACCGGCGCCGCGGTGGGCCTCGATCGCGCGGTCCCGGCCCTGTTCGTCCCGGTGGACCCGGATCCCCCCGAGCCCCGCATCCGCGAGGGCCGCTCCGACCTCGCCCGCCTGGTCCCCGCCGAGCTCGAGGAGCACGGTCCCGCCGGGGCCGAGCCAGCGCGGGGCCGCTCGCGCCGCCCGGACGAGGACGGTCGTCCCACCAGGCCCCCCGTCGAGCGCTCGGGCCGGCTCGTGCGCCAGCACGTCCCGCGGCAGCAGGTGGAGCTCCTCGGCGGGGACGTACGGGACCACCGCCGTGAGCACATCGACCCGTCCGCGCAGCCGGCGGGGCAGCGGCGCGTCCAGGTCGCCCTCGTACACCCGGACGCCGTTCGCGCGGGCACAGGCCGCCGCCGCCGGGTCGAGCTCCGTGGCCATCACGGTGGCGCGGGGACGTGCCGAGCGCAAGACCGCGGCCACCGCGCCGCTCCCGGTGCACAGATCGACGCCGATCCCTTCCTCCGGGAGCACCTCGACGGCCCGCCGGGCCAGCGCCTCGGTGTGCGGCCGGGGGACGAACACACCGGCGTCCACCCGGATCCGCAGCCCGCAGAACCGGACCCATCCCACGATCCAGGCGAGGGGCTCGCCACCGAGCCGCCGGGCGACCAGCTCCTCGACCGTGCCGGCGCCCTCCCGTGCGGCCCCGAGGAGCGCCTCGACCTCGGCCTCGGGCGCCACGAACCCGCCCCGGGCCAGCCTCCGGACCAGGTCGCTGCGTTCCGGCGAGGTGCCATCCATCCGCCCGAGTCTGGCAGCCGGCGGTTCAGGAGCCCGGTCGGGCTGCCGATGCCCTGCGAGGTGCGGGCCGCCGACCGGCGGCCGGACGCACCCGCGTGCGAGGGGCCACATGGACGCGAACCGAGCAGGGGCAAGCTCGGCGCCGCCGCTCGAGGCGGCGCTGGCCGCGGTCGTGCCGGGAGCCGTGATGCGGCCGCTCTTCGACCACATGCCCGCCGTGGTCTGGGTGGTGGACGCCGAGCTCCGCTTCCTGGTCTCCGAGGGCGGCGGCCTGGCGGCGCTCGGCACGCGGCCCGGCCACAACGTCGGGCGCACGCTCTTCGAGTACTTCGAGACCGACGACGCCGCGTTCCCGCCGATCGCCGCGCACCTGCTGGCGTTGTCGGGCGCGCCGGCGACCTACGAGATGGATTGGGCGGGGCGAACGTTCCACACCCGGGTCGAGCCCATCCGGGCCGAGGACGGCCGGGTCGTCGGCGCGATCGGGTTCGCCATCGACCTGACGGAACGACGCCTCGCCGAGCGCGAGCTCGAGCGGACCGAGGCCAGGTACCGCGCGCTGGTCGAGCAGATCCCGGCCGTGATCTACATCAGCGGGTTCGGCCGGGGCGGCCGGTGGTCGTACGTGAGCCCGAAGATCGCGGAGGTCCTCGGGTACTCGGCCGAGGAGTGGATGACGCAGCCCGACCCGCTCACCGCACGGCTGCATCCGGACGATCGCGAGCGCGTCGTGGCCCAGGAGGTCCGGGCGAGGGAGAGCGGCTCGACCTTCTCCAGCGAGTACCGCGTCCGCGCGCGGGACGGGCGGGTCGTGTGGATCCGCGACGAGGCCGTCCGTGTCCCCACCGACCACGATCTGTGGCAGGGCGTGATGCTGGACATCACCGCGCAGAAGGATTCGGAGCAGATCCTGCGGACCACGATCGCCGCCCTGCGCCAGACCGACGCCGAGCGGCGGGACCTGCTCGAGCGCTTGGTCCAGGCCCGCGAGGACGAGCAACGCCGGATCGCCGCCGAGGTCCACGACGGCCCCGTGCAGAAGATGGTGGCGGTGGCGCTCCGGCTCCAGATGCTCCGCAAGCGCTCGCAGGACCCCGAGGCCCTGGAGCTGCTGGACGGGCTCGTCCGGATGGTCCGGTCCTCCACCCAGGAGCTGCGGCACCTGCTGTTCCAGCTGGTGCCGCCGGTGCTCGAGACCGAGGGCCTGTCGGCCGCGCTCCGAGCCTTCCTCCACGAGCTGGACGAGGAGACCGACCTGGGCGCCCGGCTGGACGACCGGCTGGGACAGGACCCGGGCGAGCCGGCCCGCACCGTGTGCTTCCGGATCGTCCAGGAGGCGCTCCGCAACACCCATCGGCACGCGCGGGCCCGGGCGGTGGAGGTCCTCGTGGAGCGGGTCGAAGACCAGGTGCATCTGCGGGTCCGGGACGATGGGGTGGGCTTCGACGTGGCCAAGGCCTGGGCCTCGAGCCGGCGGGGACTGCTCGCCATGCGGGAGTGGGCCGAGCGGGCGGGGGGGCGTCTGGAGGTCGACTCGGCGCCCGGCGCCGGGACCACCGTGGAGGTCTGGGTCCCCGCGAGCGGCTCCGCGCCGTGAACGGGCGCTACGGGAGCGGCTCGAGCGCGGCGATGCCCGCGCGGTAGGCCTGGCTGCCGCCCTCCGCGTCGCCCCGCTCGTGCAGCAGGTCGCCGAGCGCCCGGTACGTCACGGCCAGGTCCATCACCTGCTCCGCCCGCTCGTAGAGCTCGATGGCGCGACGGATGTGCTTCTCGGCCAGCCCCGCGTCGCGCGCCCGCAGCGTCAGGCCGAGCTCCCGGTGGGCCCAGGCCAGGGTGGAGGTGTCGCTGTCTCCGAGCAGCGCGATGGAACGCTCCAGGAGCTCCACGGCCCGGTCGGTCCGCCCCTCCAGGCGCTCGACGCGCCCGAGCTCGTTCAGCGCACGGGTCAGGTTCTTGCCGTCGGCGACGTCCTCCAGGATCCGGATCGCCTCGAGCAGGTCGCTCCTGGCCTCCGCGCACCGTCCCTCCCGGCTGAGCAGGTAGCCCCTGGCCAGGTGGGCGTAGCCGATCTCGGTCTCGAGCCGGAGCTGGCGGTACAGGTCCTCGGCCCGCTGCAGCGAGCGCTGGGCCTCCTCGACCCGGCCCTGCGTCAGGTACAGCCGGGCCACGTTCATGTGCATCGTGGCCACGCGGAGCCCGTCGGTGAGCTTGGGCGCGAGCCGCTCGAGCTCTGCCCCGGAGGCAGCGGCCCGGGCGGGCAGGCCGGCGTCGAGGTACGCGTCCACCAGCGAGGCGTGCACCCGGGCCAGGGCCTGCGGGTCCTGGGCTTCGTCGCGCTCCATCTCGTCGAGCAGGCTCTCCAGGAGGAACACGGCGTACCGGACGTCGCCGAGCGCCTCCAGGCAGTGGGCCATCCCGGAGACGGCCTCGGCTCGGGCCGCCGGGGGCTCCGAGCGGAGCAGGCGATCGGCCTCCTGGTAGCGCTCGAGCGCCTCCTGTGGCCGCCCTCGCCGTTCCAGCAACAGGCCCTGGCCCTCCTCGGCCCTGGCCTGGAGCCGGGTCAGGCGGTAGCGCCGGGCCTCCCGGGCGACCCTCGAGAAGGCCTCGTCCGCCTCGTCCAGCCGCCCCGACGAGAGGGCCACCCTGGCCTCCTGGAGCCGGAGCTCCAGGCGGGGCTCGAGATCGGCCGGACGGCCGGTCAGGAGCTCGTCCGCGTCCACGCCGAGCTTCTGGGCGAAGTACTCGAGCGCCCGACGCGAGGGCTGCCGCCGGCCCGCCTCGATCGTGCTGATGTAGGCGTGGGTGTACATGGGCGAGGCCAGCTCCCGCTGGGTCATCCCCTTCGCGGTGCGTAGGCGTCGTATCCGCGTCCCGATCACAGTCGCCTCCCGCCGGTCGGCTCCCAGCGCTCACCGAGCGTGCACCGTCGGCGCGAGCCTCCGGACCTCGGCATGCGGTTCCACTGTAACGCATCCGGATCCCCCGAGGCGCCAACTGCTGTTACATTTCGAGCTCGACCCACCGTGGAAAGGGGGGAACGGATGAAGGCCACCTGGGTCCGCAGGCTCATGTACGTGGCCGTCGCGCTGGCCGCGGTGCTCTCCGCGGCGCTGGCCGGCGCGGCCAACTGGCCGAAGACCTGAGCCGCACGTCGAGGGGGAGGGCCGGGGCCCTTCCCCCGAATCTCCACCGTGCCCCTCCTCCCGGGCCTCCCGCACGTGGTTGACAGCGCCGACAGGGCCCCTAACATCGAGTCACACCCCGTGTCGACGCCGCGGGGCGATCGACGGCTCACCGACCCCCGTCGGCGCCCGACGGGAGGATGGGAAGTGACCAGGTGGAGCGGATCCGCGTCCTGATCGCCGACGACGAGGCTGCCGTCCGGGAGGCCATGGCGGACCTGGTGGCGACCGACCCCCTCCTCGAGGTCGTGGGGACCGCCGGCGACGCCCAGGAAGCCATCAGCCTGGCCAGGGAGTGCAAGCCCGACGTGGCGCTCGTCGACGTCAAGATGCCGGCCGGCGGCGGGCGGCGCGCGGCCCGGGAGATCCTCAAGGAGTCCCCCCAGACGCACGTCGTCGCGTTGTCTGTCTACGACGACCGGGCGACCGTGCTCGACATGCTCCGGGCCGGCGTCGTCGGCTACATCGTGAAGGGCACCTCGGCCGAGGAGATCCTCTACACGATCCGCAGGTCGATGCGCGGCCAGGGCAGCCTTTCGGCCGAGGTCACGGGCGATGTGATCCGCGAGCTCGCCGCGTCGCTCGAACGCTCCGAGGCGCTGGCCCGCGAGCTCGAGGAGCTCGACCGGACCAAGAGCGAGCTGATCCAGATCCTCTCGCACGAGCTCTTCACGCCGATCACCACGATCCAGGGGTTCGCCCTGACGATCGCCGAGCACGGCGACCGTCTGAGCCCCGAGGACGTCCGCGACCTCGCCGAGGGCGTGGCCCGGGCGAACGACCGGTTGAAGCGGTTGATCGGGAACCTCTCCGCCGCCGCCCAGCTCGACCGGGAGAGCCTCGAGCTGCCCACACGGCCGATCCCCGC
>JBHGAT010000059.1:0-8632 GCA_041946645.1 Candidatus Velamenicoccus archaeovorus
GCGGACCTCGGCGGGACCGTGGCCGAGGCGGAAGGCGTGGACGTCGTGGAGGCTCCGGCCGCCCAGGCCGAGACCGCAGCGACCGAGCCCGAGGAGGTCGAGACCACCGTTCCCGACCCGTTCAAGGGACCGGGGGACTGGTACGTCGTGCATACGTACGCGGGGTACGAGAACAAGGTCAAGACCAACCTCGAGTCCCGCATCCACACGATGCAGATGGAGGACAAGATCTTCGACGTCCACATCCCCATGGAGGACGTCATGGAGATCAAGTCCGGGAAGAAGCAGGTGGTCCAGCGCAAGGTGTTCCCCGGCTACCTGCTCGTGAAGATGATCTACGACAACGACTCCTGGTACGTGGTCCGCAACACGCCGGGGGTCACCGGGTTCGTCGCGGCCGGCACGGGCTCCAAGCCCACGCCGCTCTCGCGCCGCGAGGTCGAGAAGATCCTCGCCGTGAAGAAGGAGGAGGTGAAGCCCGCGTTCCGCCTCGGCTACGAGGAGGGCGACGTGGTGCGGATCATCTCCGGGCCGTTCGCGGACTTCAACGGCACGATCAGCGAGATCAACGTCGACCAGAGCAAGCTCAAGGTCCTGGTCAACATCTTCGACCGGGAGACACCGGTCGAGCTGGGGTTCGACCAGGTCGCCAAGGTATAGCCACACGGGACGGACGCGGGAGGCCGCGAGGCCGTTCGCACCGCAGGAGGTGAACCGGACAGATGGCGAAGAAGAAGATCCTCGCCAACGTCAAGCTCCAGATCCGCGCCGGTCAGGCCACGCCCGCGCCCCCCGTGGGCACGGCGCTCGGCCAGCACGGCGTCAACATCATGGAGTTCTGCCGCCAGTACAACGAGCGGACCCAGCAGTCCGCGGGGCAGGTGATCCCCGTCGAGCTCACGATCTACGAGGATCGCTCGTTCTCGTTCATCACCAAGCAGCCACCGGCCGCCGAGCTGATCAAGCAGGCCGCCGGCGTGGAGAAGGGCTCGGGCGAGCCCAACCGCACCAAGGTGGCTCGGCTCACCCAGGACCAGGTCCGGCGGATCGCCGAGCAGAAGATGGCCGACCTGAACGCCAACGACGTCGAGGCGGCGATGAAGATCGTTGCCGGGACCGCGCGCAGCATGGGCGTGGAGGTGGGCGCATGAGCGGCAACGGCAAGCGCTACGAGGCCGCCCGCAAGCTCCTGGAGGAGGGCCGCGAGTACCTCCCGGGCGAGGCCATCAAGCTGGTCAAGGGGTTCCCCGACGCCAAGTTCGACGAGAGCGTGGAGGTGTCGTTCCGGCTGGGGGTCGACCCTCGCAAGGCCGACCAGATGGTCCGCGGCACGGTGTCGCTGCCGCACGGGACCGGCAGGTCGGTCCGCGTGGCCGTGTTCGCAACGGGCCCGAAGGCCACCGAGGCCAAAGAGGCCGGCGCCGACGTCGTGGGCGGCGAGGAGCTGGTCGACGAGGTGATGAAGGGCAACATCGACTTCGACGCGGCCGTGGCCACGCCCGACCTCATGGCCGCGGTGGGCAAGGCCGGTCGCGTGCTCGGCCCGCGCGGACTCATGCCGAACCCCAAGACCGGCACGGTCACGTTCGACATCGCCAAGGCGGTGCAGGAGATCAAGGCCGGCAAGCTCGAGTACAAGGTCGACCGGACCGCCAACCTCAGCCTGGTGATCGGCAAGAAGTCGTTCGGGGAGCAGCAGCTCCTCGAGAACTACCAGGCCGTGGTGGACGAGATCCTGCGGGCGAAGCCCTCGGCCGCCAAGGGCAAGTACGTGAAGAGCCTGACCATCGCCACCACGATGGGGCCGGGCATCCCCGTGGACACCAACCGGATGAAGGTCGCGGAGGCGGTCACCACCCCCGCCTGATCCGTCGGTTGGCGCCCCGGCCGCACGCGGGTAGCCTGTTCCGCGCCGCAGACAGCAGGGGCGACGCACAATCCCGGCTCCCGGGGACCTGCCGAGGCGAACCGAAGGCCGGTGTTCCGACGCCTCCGCTCGTCTGCGGGGGCGTCCCTTCGTCCAAGGAGCACCGATGCCGAACGCAGAGAAGCTCGAGAAGGTCGCGGTCCTGAAGGACCGGATCCAGGGGTCCGAGGCCCTGCTGCTCGCCGAGTTCCGCGGCCTGTCCGTGCACGACGCCACCGAGCTCCGCCGCTCGCTCGCGGACACGGCCACGTTCTCGATCGTCAAGAACACGCTGATGAAGCGGGCCGCCGACCAGGCCGGGATGGCCGAGCTCGAGGCCCTGCTCGAGGGGCCCACCGCGGTGGCGTTCGTGATCTCGGACGCCGTGACGGCCGCCAAGCGGTTGGTCGATGCGGGCAGGCGGTTCCCCGCCCTGGTCCTGAAGGGCGGCGTGATGGAGGGCCGGGTCCTCTCGGCCGAGCAGGCCCGGAGCCTGGCCGACCTGGAGTCGCGGGAGGTCATCCTCTCCAGGATCGCCGGCGTGATGAAGGCCGAGATGGTCCGGGCCGCATCGGCGTTCCAGGCGCTGCAGGGTCGGTTCCTGGCGCTGCTCGAGGCCTACAGGGACAAGCTCCCCGCCCCGGCCGAGCCCGCCGCGGAGGTCTCGGAGCCCGCCTCCGATGCGCCGGCCGGAGCGGACCGACCCAGCGAGGAAGCAGGATCGGAGGCGGCCGAGGCCGAGACCTCCGGCCAGGAAGGAGAGGAGTAACCGATGGCGAAGATGAGTGCCGATGACCTGCTCGAGCAGTTCAAGGAGATGACCCTGCTCGAGCTCTCGGACTTCATCAAGAAGTTCGAGGAGACCTTCGACGTGCAGGCCGCGGCCGCCGCCCCCGTCATGATGGCCGCCCCCGGCGCGGGTGCCGCGGGTGGGGGCGAGGAGGCCGAGGAGCAGACCGAGTTCGACGTGATCCTCACCGCGGCCGGCGACAAGAAGATCCAGGTGATCAAGGAGGTTCGGGCCCTGACCAGCCTCGGCCTGAAGGAGGCCAAGGACCTGGTGGACGGAGCGCCGAAGCCGGTCCTGGAGAAGGTCAACAAGGAGGCCGCCGACAAGGCGAAGGAGCAGCTCGAGTCGGCCGGCGCCACCGTCGAGGTCAAGTAGCGGCCGAGGGCCGGGAGGCCATGGAGGTTCCGGCAGATCGGGCGGGGGGGAACCCCGCCCGATCGTCGTCCCAGGCACGGCAGCGCTGCTAAGCTCTCGCTTGAGATTCGCGGCGGGGCAATCTCGGACCGCGAAACCGGCCAAGGGGGCGTAGTGGCCATGAAAGACGAGAAGACCTTCGGGCAGCGTCTTCGGGAGACCCGGATCCGGGCGGGGATGTCCCAATCGGACCTGGAGGACATCTCCGGGATCCCCAAGGCGCGACTCTCCCGCTACGAGAACGGGCACGTGGCGCCGTCGATCCAGACGCTCGAGCGCCTGGCCAAGGCGCTGCAGGTCTCGGAGGCGTCGCTGCTCGGGGATCAGCGGGCCATCCTGGAGGACTTCTTCAACGTGCTCTACGAGCGCGGGGTCATGGTCTCCAGCTCGGAGCAGGCCAAGGCGATGGCCCACGCCATCGCCGATATGTACTTCTCGCTGGGCGTGCGCGAGGGCGCTCCCACCCTGGTGACCCCGAGCGGAGGGGAACCGACCGTGCCGGTGCCCCAGATGGCCTCCGTCAGGGAGTGGCTGGACGGGGACTAGATGGACCGTTCGGTGGGTTGACCGGCGGCCCAGGTAGCGGTACATTTCCGGCCGGTTCGGCCGAGGCCCCGGACCGGGGTTGACTGCGCCCTCCCTCCTGGCTATACTGCTCGTTTGCCGTGCCGTCCTTCGCGTGCCCAGCGTCCACGCGTGTCTCTTTCCCTAGGGGGGATAGTTCTTGCCTGACTCGCTCGTGCCTGTTCGAGACCGTGTCAGCTTCGCCAAGCTCCAGGAGGTCCTTCCCCTTCCGGACCTCATCGGGATCCAGCGGGAGTCCTTCCAGTGGCTCCTGGACGAGGGGATAAGGGAGGTCCTCGAGGAGGTCTCTCCCATCGAGGACTTCACCGAGCAGTTCCAGCTCCACTTCGGGAAGCACCAGTTCAAGGAGATCAAGTACTCCGAGGAGGAGTGCAAGGACAAGGACCAGACGTTCGCTGCTCCGCTGTTCGTCGAGGCCATGTTCGTCAACAAGGCCACCGGCGAGATCAAGGAGCAGGAGGTCTTCATGGGCGACTTCCCCATGATGACCGCCAACGGGACCTTCATCATCAACGGCACCGAGCGGGTCGTGGTCTCCCAGCTGGTGCGCTCCCCGGGCGTCTACTTCAGCCGTGAGCTGGACAAGACCTCCGACAAGGACATCTACATCGCCAAGATCATCCCCAGCCGGGGGGCCTGGCTGGAGTTCGACGTCGACAAGAAGGACACGGTCGGCGTGCGGATCGACCGCAAGCGCCGTCAGAACGTCACGGTGCTGCTCAAGGCCATGGGCTGGTCCGAGGACGACATCCTCGAGCTGTTCGAGGGGGCCGAGTCCATCCGCAACACCCTCGAGAAGGATCACGTCCAGACCCCCGAGGAAGCCCTCGAGGACATCTACCGCAAGCTCCGTCCGGGCGAGCCGCCGACCGCGGAGTCCGCACGCACCCTCCTGGAGAACCTGTTCTTCAACCACAAGCGCTACGACCTGGCCCGGGTGGGCCGGTACAAGGTGGGCAAGAAGCTCGGGGGCGCCGAGGGCGTGCTGCTCTCCCAGCTCAAGGCCCGGGCCAAGGCCATGGCCGAGCTCGACAACCCCGACAAGAAGGCGTGGGACCAGCCGCGGTTCCGGGTCTGGGGGGAGCTCCAGAAGGACGAGCACGGCGATGGGGGCCCCAAGTACAAGGGCATCCTGACGTACGAGGACATCCTCAAGGCCGTCCGGTACCTGGTGAAGCTGCATGCGGGCGAGGAGGGGTACGAGCCCGACGACATCGACCACTTCGGCAACCGCCGTCTGCGCAGCGGCGGCGAGCTGATCCAGAACCAGATCCGGATCGGCCTGTCCCGGATGGAGCGGGTGGTGCGAGAGCGCATGACCACCCAGGACGTCGAGGCCATCACGCCCCAGACCCTCATCAACATCCGGCCGGTCGTGGCCTCCATCAAGGAGTTCTTCGGGACCAGCCAGCTGTCCCAGTTCCTGGACCAGACCAACCCCCTGGCCGGCCTGACCCACAAGCGCCGGCTGTCGGCCCTCGGCCCGGGCGGGCTCTCCCGCGAGCGTGCCGGGTTCGAGGTCCGCGACGTGCACCCCAGCCACTACGGCCGGATGTGCCCGATCGAGACGCCGGAGGGTCCCAACATCGGCCTGATCGGCTCGCTCTCCACCTACGGGCGGATCAACGAGTTCGGGTTCATCGAGACCCCGTACCGCCGGGTGGTCAAGGGCAAGGTCACGGACAAGATCGACTACCTCTCGGCCGACGAGGAGGACCGCCACGTCATCGCGCAGGCCAACGCGGCCCTGAAGGACGACGGCTCCTTCGCCGACGACCAGGTCCTGGTGCGCCGCAAGGGCGGCGAGGTGGATCAGGTGTCCCCCGACGAGATCGACTACATGGACGTCTCGCCCAAGCAGATCATCTCGGTCGGGGCGGCCCTGATCCCGTTCCTGGAGCACGACGACGCCAACCGAGCGCTGATGGGCGCCAACATGCAACGCCAGGCGGTCCCCCTGCTGCGGTCGGAGGCGCCGCTCGTGGGCACCGGGGTCGAGTTCCGCGCCGCCGTGGACGCCGGCGAGGTGGTCTTGGCCAGGGAGGCCGGCACGGTCGAGGAGGTCTCGGCGGACCAGATCGTGATCCGGGAGAAGGCCGGGGACCTGCGGACCTACGGCTTGCAGAAGTTCCGCCGGTCCAACCAGGGCACGTGCCTGACCCAGAAGCCGCTGGTCCGGGAGGGCGACAAGGTCGCGAAGAACCAGGTCATCGCCGACGGGCCCTCGACCGAGTCCGGCGAGATGGCCCTCGGCAAGAACCTCGTCGTGGCCTACATGCCGTGGGAGGGCCACAACTACGAGGACGCCATCATCATCTCGGAGCGCCTGGTCAAGGACGACGTCCTCACCTCGATCCACATCGAGGAGCACGAGGTCGACGCCCGGGACACCAAGCTCGGGGCCGAGGAGATCACCCGGGACATCCCCAACGTCTCGGAGGAGATCCTCAAGGACCTCGACGAGCGCGGGATCGTGCGGATCGGGGCCGAGGTCAACACCGGCGACTACCTGGTGGGCAAGGTCACCCCGAAGGGCGAGACCGAGCTCACCCCCGAGGAGCGGCTGCTCCGGGCCATCTTCGGCGAGAAGGCCCGCGAGGTCCGCGACACCTCGCTCAAGGTCCCGCACGGCGAGCAGGGCAAGGTGATCGGGGTCCGGGTGTTCACCCGCGAGGACGGCGACGAGCTGCCGCCCGGGGTCAACCAGCTGGTCCGCGTCTACGTGGCCCAGAAGCGGAAGATCTCCGACGGCGACAAGCTGGCCGGCCGGCACGGCAACAAGGGCGTCATCTCCACGATCCAGCCCGAGGAGGACATGCCCTTCCTGGCCGACGGAACCCCGGTGGACATCATCCTGAACCCGCTGGGCGTCCCCTCCCGGATGAACCTCGGCCAGATCCTCGAGGCGCACCTGGGCTGGGCCGGCCTGGTCGGCTTCTCCAAGAACGGGGACGACCACCCGGGTCCGGTCCACGTGGCCTCGCCGGTGTTCGACGGGGCGCGCGAGTTCGAGATCCTCGACGCGCTCAAGGAGTCGCACGCCAACAAGGACGGGATCAAGCTGGTCGACGAGGTCGGCAAGGCCATCCTGTTCGACGGCCGGACCGGCGAGCCCTACGAGGAGCCGGTCACCGTCGGGGTGGCCTACATCATGAAGCTGCTCCACCTGGTGGACGACAAGATCCACGCCCGGTCCACCGGTCCCTACTCGATGATCACGCAGCAGCCCCTGGGCGGGAAGGCCCAGTTCGGCGGGCAGCGGTTCGGCGAGATGGAGGTCTGGGCGCTCGAGGCCTACGGGGCCGCGTACGCGCTCCAGGAGCTGCTCACGATCAAGTCGGACGACGTGCTCGGTCGCGTGAAGGTCTACGAGGCCATCGTGAAGGGCGAGAACATCCCCGAGCCGGGGATCCCCGAGTCCTTCAAGGTCCTGATCAAGGAGATGCAGTCCCTCTGCCTGAACGTCGAGGTCCGCTCGGCCGAGGGCGAGGAGATCGAGCTCAAGGAGACCGACGAGGACGTCTTCCGGGCGGCCGAGGAGCTGGGCATCGACCTGTCCCGCCGCGAGCCCGCGGGGGCGGACTTCGAGTGAGGTCCCTCGGGAACACCGAAGCGTTGAACGGGATGCGGGGATGCGAGCCACGCGAGGAGGCGAGCGCGTAAGTGCTTGATGTCAACTACTTCGACGAGATCCGGATCGGCCTGGCCACGGCGGACCAGATCCGCGCCTGGTCCAACGGCGAGGTCAAGAAGCCCGAGACGATCAACTACCGGACGCTGAAGCCGGAGAAGGACGGGCTGTTCTGCGAGCGGATCTTCGGTCCCACCCGGGACTGGGAGTGCCACTGCGGCAAGTACAAGCGGGTCCGGTTCAAGGGCATCATCTGCGAGCGCTGCGGCGTGGAGATCACCCGGTCCAAGGTCCGCCGCGACCGGATGGGCCACATCGAGCTGGCCGCCCCCGTCACGCACATCTGGTACTTCAAGGGTGTTCCCTCCCGCCTGGGCTACCTGCTGGACATCGCGCCCAAGGACCTGGAGCGGATCATCTACTTCGCCGCCTACGTGGTCACGCGGGTCGACGACGAGCGCCGGCACAAGGACCTGCCCGAGATCGAGACCCAGATCGACGAGGAGAAGCGGGAGCTCGAGGCCGAGCGCGACGACGAGATCAAGGCCCGGCTGGCCGAGCTCGAGGAGCGCCTGAAGGAGCTCGAGGCGGAGGGGGCCAAGGGTGCGCAGCTCTCGGCCGCCCGCCGGGAGGCTCAGCGGGACATCGAGCGGATCACCGAGGCCACCAAGCGCGAGACCGACCACCTGGACGAGGTCCTGACCGCGTTCAAGAACCTCTCGGTGAAGCAGCTCGTGGCCGACGACGTCGTCTACCGGTCGCTGCGGGAGCGGTTCGGCGAGTACTTCGACGGGGGGATGGGGGCCGAGGCCATCAAGCGCCTGCTGATGGACCTCAAGCTCGAGGAGGAGTCCGAGGCGCTGCGCGAGCAGATCGCGACGGCCAAGGGCACCCGCCGGCTGAAGGCGATCAAGCGCCTGAAGGTCGTCTCGAACTTCGTCGAGGGCCGCAACTCGCCGCTCGGCATGGTGCTCGACGCCGTGCCGGTGATCCCGCCGGACCTGCGCCCGATGGTCCAGCTCGACGGCGGCCGGTTCGCCACGAGCGATCTGAACGACCTGTACCGGCGCGTGATCAACCGGAACAACCGGCTGAAGCGGCTCCTGGACCTGCAGGCGCCCGAGATCATCGTGAACAACGAGAAGCGGATGCTGCAGGAGGCCGTCGACGCGCTGTTCGACAACGGCCGCCGGGGCCGTCCCGTCACCGGTCCGGGCAACCGGCCGCTGAAGTCGCTGTCGGACATGCTCAAGGGCAAGCAGGGGCGGTTCCGCCAGAACCTGCTGGGCAAGCGCGTGGACTACTC
>JBHGAT010000006.1:0-19767 GCA_041946645.1 Candidatus Velamenicoccus archaeovorus
CGGAGCCCGACGGCAAGGCGCTGCGGGGCGCGGTCGTGGGTCACGTCGACGGGTACGAGTACGAGGTGTTCTCGCAGCTCGTCATGGCGTCCGATCCGTCCGAGCTCGAGGCCGCCGCCAGGCGGGCCGCCGCCGTCCGGGTGGGGTGACGTGCGCCCCCGAACCTCCGCACGTCTGTACTACCTGGCCGCCCGGCTGTGGCTCACCGCCGCGGGCCTCGCGCTCCTGCTGCCGCCGTCGGGACGCCGGGGCATCTGGCTGCCGCTGCACCTGACCCTCGCCGGCGCGGTGACCGTGTCGATCAGCGGGGCGATGCAGAACTTCGCGGCCGCGCTCACGGCCACCGCCGCGCCGCCGGCGAGCGCGGTGTGGGCGCAGTTCGGGCTGGTCAACGCGGGGGCGCTGCTGCTCGCCCTGGGCTACCCGGGGAACCATCCCGGGCTGGTCGAGCTCGGTGGTGCCGCGTTCCTCGCGGGGATCGCCGTGCTCGGCTGGATCGTGTGGCGGGCGTGGTCCCGAGCGGTGAATCGGCGCCATCCCGTGCCGATGGCGCTCTACGGGTGCGCCGTCGCCGCGCTGCTTGCGGGCGGGACGCTCGGTGCCCTGATCGGCGGCGGGGCCGTCCACGACCCGTTCGTCTGGCTCAGCCTCCGTCGAGCGCACATGACCGTGAACGTCCTCGGGTGGGTCTCGCTGACGATCGCCGGCACGCTGGTCACGCTGCTGCCCACGGTCCTGCGGATCCGCATGCCGAGCTGGCACGGCGCGTCCGCCGCGCTGGTGCTGGCCGGCGGCGTCGCGCTGGTCGCCCTCGGCCTGGCCCTGGACGCGACCCCGGTCTCGGGGGTGGGCGGCGTGGCGTACGCGCTCGGCGCCGCGAGCCTGCTGCGGCTGGCCGGCCGGGCCCTCTCGACGCCCCGGCGCTGGCCCGCGCCGGTGTCCGCCAAGCACTTCGCCGCGGCCGCCGCCTGGTTCGTGGGCGGCGCGATCGCCCTGGCCGTGGCCCTGGCCCGAGGTTCGGAGGCGTTCGACGCCTTCCGCCAGGTCTACCTGGTGGTGTTCGTGGGCGGGTGGATCGTCCAGACGCTCCTCGGCGCGTGGCTCTACCTGCTCCCGATGGCCACCCCCGGGCACCCCGACGAACGACGTCGGTCGCTCGCCGGGGTCGAGCTCGGCGCGACGCTGCAGCTCGCCGCCCTGAACGGCGGGCTCGTGCTGATGGTCCTGCGCGCCGGTGGCTGGGTCGGGGATACCGTCGGCGCCGTGGGGGTGGGGCTTGCCCTCGGTGGAGCGGCCCTGGCGCTGCTGAAGGCGTGGGCCTTCAACCTGCTCGGACGCGCGCCCGTGCTGACGGACCGTCAGCTCGAGGTCTGGGGGGCGTAGCCCGCCGCATGCGGTCGGTCGCGTGCGGGGCGTCCTTCCGGTGGCGACCTCTGGCAGGATAGGCGCATGCAGGGAGCGGGTCGGGCGGCCGTCGTGACCGTCTCGGACGGCGTGGCCCACGGGTCGCGGGCGGACGAGTCGGGGGACCTCGCCGAGGAGCTGCTGCGCGGCTCGGGGTTCGAGGTGGCCGAGCGGGCCGTGGTGCCCGACGAGCGCTCCGAGATCGAGGCCCTCCTGGTGCGCCTGTCGGACGCGCGGCGGATCGCGCTCGTGGTGACCACGGGCGGGACCGGGTTCGGCCCGCGCGACGTCACCCCCGAGGCCACCCTGGCCGTGATCGACCGCGAGGCCCCCGGTCTGGCCGAGCTGATGCGCCGGGTCGGGCTGGAGCAGACACCGATGGCCGCGCTGTCCAGGGCGGTGGCCGGCTCCCGCGGGGCCACGCTGATCCTCAACCTCCCGGGCAGCCCTCGGGGCGTCCGCGAGGGCCTGGAGGCCGTGCTCCCGGTGATCGGCCACGCCCTCGAGCTCTTGGCCGGACGCACCGGAGCGCATCCGACGGGCCACGCCGAGCATGGCGCCGGTGGACGCGAGCAGGGTGCGGCCGGCGGCGCCCCGACGACCGGAGGGGGGGTGCCTCGTCACCAGACCGTGCGGGCGACCTACGGGGCGCCCCAGCCGGCCCCCGAGGAGCCCTGGGTCGACGCGACGGCGGTGAAGGTCCTCGAGGGATCTCCACCCTGCCGGGTCGGCAACCGCTTCCGGGTGACCCCGGACGGGCCGGTCGAGGGGACCCTCGGCTGCGCCGAGTTCGACGCCGCGGCCGAGGCCGATGCCCGGGAGGTGATCGCCCTGGGGGAGCCCGTGACGCGGGCCTACCGGCACGAGCTCGGCCGGATCGAGGTCTACCTCGAGCCGCATCTGCCGCCGCCCCGCCTCGTGGTGGTCTCGGCGACCGAGACGGCGCTGCATCTCCTCCGGTTCGGGACGGCCCTCGGCTACCGCACGGTGCTGGTCGAGACCCGGCCGGGGCGGATCACCTCGGCCCACCGGCGCGAGGCTGCCGAGTCCGTCGAGACGATCGACCAGGTCGTCCTCGACGGGCGGACCGATGTGGTGTTCACCGACCACGACGCGCCCGGGCTCGTGGGGATGCTCACCCCCGTCCTCCGCTCGCCGGCCCGGTTCGTCGGCGTGATGGGCAGCCGGGGCCACGTGGGTCCGTACGTGGACGAGCTCCGAGGGCAGGGGTTCGGCGACGACGACCTGGCTCGCCTGCGCTCGCCGGTCGGGCTGAACCTGGGCGGCCGGCGGCCCCAGGAGATGGCGCTGTCGATCGCCGCGGGTCTCGTGGCCGCGCGGCACGAGCGCGACGGCGGCTGGCTGGACCGCCGATGAGCCGCACGCCCTCCCACGTCCGCAAGAACCGGCGGTTCTGGGACGGCTACAGCGACGAGTACCAGCGGGAGCACGCGCGCCAGCTCAACCGGTGGGACCGGCCCACCTGGGGCGTCTGGGCCCTGCCCGAGGACCGGCTGCACGTGCTCGGCGAGGTCGCCGGCAAGGACGTCCTCGAGTTCGGCTGCGGCGGCGGTCAGTGGTCGATCTGCCTGACCCGCCGCGGCGCCAGGGTCGTGGGGCTCGACCTGTCGATCCGCCAGCTCGGACACGCCCGCGAGCTGATGACCCGGGCCCGAGCGCCGTTCCCCGTCGTCAACGCCGACGGCGAACGGACGCCCTTCGCCGACGAGAGCTTCGACATCGTCGTCTGCGACCACGGCGCCATGACGTTCGGCGACCCCTACCGGACGGTCCCCGAGGCGGCCCGCGTGCTCCGGCCCGGTGGGCTCTTCGCGTTCAACATCGCGTCGCCGTTCCACGCGATGTGCTGGGACGACGAGGCCGACCGGGTGGACGAGCGGCTCCATCACGACTACTTCGGCCTGCGCACATGGGACGAGGAGTCGGTCGACTTCCAGCTGCCGTACGGCGAGTGGATCCGACTGTTCCGGGCCAACGGGCTCGAGGTCGAGGACCTGCTGGAGCTCCGCCCGCCGGCGAACGCGCGGACCACGTACCGGGACTTCATCGAGCTCGCGTGGGCCCGGCGGTGGCCGGCCGAGAACCTCTGGAAGCTCCGCAAGCCCGCCCAGTAGCTATGGGCGGACCGACGGACCGAGCCCCGGTGGATCCGCTCAGCATGCGGATCCGGGTGGCCGTGATGCTCGCGGTGGGCGTGATCGTCCTCGGCGTGGTCGTCCCCCGCCCGGCCGCCGCCCCGGACCGCCGTCCCAACATCGTCCTGATCGTCTCCGACGACCAGACGTGGGAGTCGCTGCCGCACGATCCCCCGGTGATGCCCTTCCTCCAGTCGGCGATGCGCGACCCGGAGGACCACTGGGTGACCTTCCCGAACGCGTTCGTCAACACGCCGCTGTGCTGTCCCTCCCGGGCCTCGATCCTCACCGGGCGGTACTCCCACCACACGGGCGTGCGCCGCAACCGCGACGGGGCGTTGCTGGACGAGGGCGACACGCTCGCCGTGTGGCTCCACGACGCCGGGTACGCGACCGGGCTGTTCGGCAAGTACCTCAACCGCTACCCGTTCGAGGGCGCCCCGTACGTCCCCGCCGGATGGGATCGGTGGGGAGGCAAGATCCACGGCTCGGGCTCGACCGTCTACTACGGGTACTCGATCTCCCGGCAGGGCTACCCGGTCGCCTACGACCGGGGTCCCGCCGACTACTCGACCGACGTGTTCGCGCGGATGGCGGTCGACTTCGTCCGGACCGCGCCCCCCGACCGCCCGTTCTTCCTGATGTTCACCCCCACGGGTCCCCACTCGCCGTGGACCCCGGCCCCGCGGGACCGGGGATCGTGGACCGGCCCCGTCCTCCAGCCCGAGAGCGTGGGCGAACGCGACGTCTCGGACAAGCCGGCCTGGGTGCGCGCCCTGCCGCCGCTCGGGTCGGCGGCCCGGGTCCGGCTCGGCGCGGAGCATCGGCTCGAGTACGAGACGCTCGCCTCCGTGGACGACGCCGTCCGCTCCGTGGTCGAGGCCGTCCGGGCCCGGGGCGAGATGGGGCGGACCGTGTTCGTCTACCTGTCCGACAACGGCTACTCGTACGGCGAGCACCGGTGGGTCACCAAGTCCTGTCCGTACGAGGAGTGCATCCGCACGCCGCTGGCGATCCGGATGCCCGGGACCGAGGCCCGGACCGATCCGCACCTGGTCTCGAGCGTCGACCTCGCGCCCACGCTCGCCGAGCTCGCCGGCGCCCACCCTGGCGCCCCGTTCGACGGCGTCAGCCTCGTGCCGCTGCTCCAGGGACGCTCCCCGGCGCGATGGCGCACCGGGGTGCTCTGCGAGTACGTGGGCAGCCGGGAGGTGCCCGGATGGTGGGAGCTCCGCACCGCCGACCTCGCCTACGTGGAGTACGTGACCGGCGAGCGCGAGCTCTACGACCTCGCCGGCATCCGCGGACGGCCGGACCCGCTCGAGCTCGAGAACCGCGTGGACGACCCCCGCTACGCCTCGCTCGAGGCCTCGCTAGCCAAGCGGCTCGACCGGCTCCGCGCCGGCTGAGCCGCGAACCGCAACCCACCGGTCGGCCCACCCGGGAACCGCGCCGGGCCCGTCGGCGTCGTTGATACTGTTGCGCGATGCAGTACACGCCGGGTCCGGGCTCCCGTCTCCCCGTCCCGCGCGGTCACCGCCGGCGTCCCTCCCCCCGGCAGGTGGCCGGGCGCCGCAGCTTCGGTGCGTTCCTGCTGGTCGTGGCCATCGTGATCGTGTGGCTCGTGTGGCCGAGCGGCGATCGGGGAGGCGGCACGCGGGCCTCGGGCAAGAGCGGGGGCCGGGCCACGGCACCTCCTCCGGCCGGCTCGCCCTCGCCGTCGGGCCTGCCGAGCCCGGACAGCCCGATCAAGCACGTGGTCTTCATCATCAAGGAGAACCGGACCTTCAACACCTACTTCGCCACCTACCCCGGGGCCGAGGGCTCGACCGTGGGCGGCACGCTGTCCTGCACGTCGAGCGGGTGCGAGCCGGGACCCGACTACCAGCTCAGGCACGCGCCGGACGTCCAGCCCCACGACATCACCCACGGCTTCGCGTCCGGCCTGTACGCGATCAACGGCGGCCGGATGAACGGGTTCAACATCATCGGTCTGGGGCAGGACAAGTCCGGCTACGTGTACTTCACGCGGAACGGGATCCCCAACTACTGGGCGTACGCCGACCGGTTCGTCCTGGCCGACCACTTCTTCACGTCGATGTACGGGCCGACGTTCCCCGAGCACCTGTACACGGTGGCGGCGCAGTCGGACGGGATCGTCGACAACAAGTCCACCACCGACCACGCCGGCAACTACTGCGACGATCCCACCGAGTACACGCCGCGGTTCCCCCTGGAGAAGCTCACCAAGAAGGACATCGACCTGATCATGGGGATCGAGGACGACGTCACGGCGCAGATCCCCGACCAGCTCTACCGGATCTCTCGGTACTGGGAGAAGACCCGGACCTGCATCGACGTCCCCACCCTGCCGGACGAGCTCACCGAGGCCGGCATCAAGTGGCGGTACTACGCGTACGCCGACCAGTGGATGAACGCGCTCCAGGCGATCCGCCACCTCCGGTTCGGGCCGGCATGGAACAACCGGCGGGACCCGGATCGGTTCGTCGCGGACGTGCGGGACGGCCGCCTCGCCCCGGTGACCTGGCTGATCCCACCGGAGCCGTACAACGAGCACCCGGGCTCGGGCGTGTCCGTGTGCGCGGGCGAGAACTGGACCGTCACGCAGATCAACGCGATCATGCAGAGCAAGTTCTGGAAGAGCACCGCGATCGTCGTGGTGTGGGACGACTTCGGCGGGTTCTACGACCCGGTGAAGCCGCCGCACTACGACATCATGGGGCTCGGCCCGCGGACCCCCGCGCTGATCATCTCCCCCTACACGCGGCAGGGCGACTCGCGCGACGGCGGCTACGTGGACCACACCGTGTACGAGTTCTCCTCGGTCCTGCGGTTCATCGAGGACCTGCACGGGCTCGACCCGCTCACCGATCGCGACGCCCAGGCCGATCCGCTCTCGGGCGCGTTCGACTTCACGCAGCCGCCCGACCTGGACCCGCTGGTGTTGCCGCTCCGCGAGGACTGCCCGTACGGGACGAGCTTCTCGGACTTCCGGCCCGGCGTCGCCCGCCTGCTCGACGTCGGCGTGCCGTGGGGCTAGCCGCGCCGGCCGTGGGCGATCCGGTCGGCAGCGACGGGCAGCGAGACCGGTGAGCCGGAGCCCGGGCCGCACCCGGTCCCCACGAGCACCACGACCGCGAGGATCGCGGTCCGTCGTCGCCTCATGCCGCACCTCATCCGCCCCATCGGTGCCGCGGGTTCGCGGCTCCCGTCGGACGTCCCGGCGCCGGTCCGTCCGATAGCGTGAACCCCGATGGACCCGAGGGAGCCGCTCAGCTCGCAGGGCGGGTCCGCACAGCGCTGGACGACCCTCCTGGTCCTGTACGGCATCACCTCCGTTGTCGAGACCTTCGGGGTCAGTCAGATCTTCGCGTTCATGCCGCTGTACCTGCGCCGGCTCGGAACGAGGCCCGAGGACGTGGCGCACTGGGTGGGGCTGCTCGCCTCGCTCACGTTCGTGCTGGGGCTGCCGCTCGTCCCGCTCTGGGGCGTCTGGGCCGACAAGCACAGTCGCAAGGCGGTGATCATCCGGAGCGCCCTGGTCGAGTCCCTCGTCCTCGGGTTGGTCGCCGCGAGCCGCGCGCCCTGGCAGTTCGCCATCACGATGCTCCTGATCGGCTTCCAGCTCGGGAACACGGGCGTGATGCTGGCGGGTCTCCGAGACGTGACGCCGCCGGGGAGGCTGGGCACGGCCATGGCCGTGATGAGCGCGTCGGGGCCGCTCGGCCTGGCCCTCGGCCCGCTCGTCGGGGGCTGGCTGCTCCAGGGGGTCGGCCTCTCGATGCGGGCGATGTTCGGCCTCGACGCCGTCCTGTCGTTCGGGACCGCCGTGATGCTCGGGATCGGGGCCCGCGAGATCCGACCGGCCGTGGTGCCCCGTGGTCGGACCCGGGACCTCGCGTTCGGGGCGGTCCGTGGCGTGCTCACGGACGCCGCCGTCCGTCGGCTGTTCCTGATCTACGGCACGGTGTTCATGGCCCGGCAGCTGGTGAACCCGTTCCTGCCGATCCTCGTCGAGCGGGTCCACGGCTCGGCGGGCGTCGAGGGAGCGATCGGGCTGGTGGTGGGGACGGCCGCCCTGGTGGGGGCGGCCGCCTCTCCTGCGGCCGGACCGATCGGGGATCGCGTGGGGTTCCGCCCCGTCCTGGTGGTCACGCTGGTCGTGGGTGCCGCCGCCGTGATGCTGATGCCGGTCGCTCCGGGCACCGGGGTCCTGGCAGGGCTGGCGGCCGTGTACGCGGCGGTGTTCGCGGTCACCGCGGCGATGGTGTTCGCGCTGCTCTCGATCGAGGTGGCGCCCGAGCGCAGGTCCGCCACCCTGAACCTCGTCTACGTACCCCTGTACGTCTCCGGCATCGTGGGGCCCGCGATCGGGGCCGGCCTGGTGACGCTCGGCCTGGCGGCACCGTTCCTCGCGGCCGGGGGCGTGCTGGCGTCCGGGGCGGGCGGCGTGCTGGCCGGTGCTCGTCGCCGAGCGGAGCATCCGGCATCATGACCGCGATGACCGCTCCGTCCGCCCACACCACCCGGTCCGCCCGAGCCGCCGAGACCCGGCAGCGGATCCTGGAGGCGGCCCGTCGCGTGCTGGCGGAGGAGGGGAGCGACGGTTTCACCACCCGGCGGGTGGCCGAGCTGGCCGGGATCTCCCACGGGATGGTCCACTACCACTTCCAGGACAAGCGGGACCTGGTCCTCGCGCTGATCGTCCATGCGCGTCGGGACTGGGTCGAGCCGCTCGAGGAGCTGGTCGACGGCCCCGGATCGGCCGAGCAGCGGATGCGCGCCGTGATCTCGTGGATGGCCGAGCCGCAGACCACCGACGTGATGCGCGTGCACCAGACGCTGTTCGTCTTCGCTCTGGGGGACGACCTGGTGCGGCGACGGCTCGCCGCCGAGTTCGCCCGGTGGCGGTCGCCGTTCGCCAAGCTGTTCGCCGAGCTCGCCGACGAGCTCGGCCTGGCCTCGCTCGACGCCCAGCGGGTGGGCGAGGCGTTCGCGGCCGCGGCCGACGCCCTGGTGCAGGAGCAGTCGCTCGACCCGGACCTGCCGACCGAGCGGATGCTGACCGAGCTGTTCGACCGGATCGTCGGGCGGGACGGGGCGTCGCGAGGGGCGTCGCGAGCGAAGCGCTCCGGCCGCCGAGCGCCCGCTCAGCCGCCCCGGACGAAGCGGCGGTAGGGCGAGAACACGGCCGCGGGCGCCCGCTTGAGGTGATGGAGCACCCGGTTGGTGCCCCGCGTCCCGAGCCGCCGCACGGTGGTCACCCGGTCGAGGTCGACCGGCTCCACAACGAACTCCTCGGTCTGCCCCAGGTCGAACAGGACCCGGCCCTCGGGGTCCACGCCGATGCTCCGGCCGCCCCCCACGCGGGGCACCGCGTTGACGTTCAGCACGTAGCACTGGTTGGCGATGGCGTTGGCTCTGGCCAGGATCAGCTCCTGCTCGCGGTCGGGCGAGGTGGTGAGCGTGGGGTGCAGGATCAGCTCGGCGCCGCGCAGCGCCAGCCCCCTGGCCACCTCGGGGAACCAGCCGTCGTAGCAGATCATCACGCCGAGCTTGCCGACGCCGGGCACCTCGAACACGGGGGGGACGGTCTCCCCCGCCCGGGTGCCCTCGAAGGGTTGCCAAGGGAACAGCTTGCGGTACCGCACGACGAGCCGTCCCTCCGGGTCGAACACCAGCGCGGTGTTGTAGACGTCCCGCCCGTCCCGCTCGAACACGGAGCCCGCGCAGATCCAGCGTCCCGCCCGCGCCGCCACCTTGCCCACGCGCTCCGTGAGCGGCCCCGGCACGGGCTCGGCCGTGCGACGCACGAAGTCGGCCGGAGCCCCCGGCACGAACGGGTCGTCGCCCGTCAGGTAGAGCTCGGGGAACAGGTAGAGGTCGGCGGCGGGGAACGTCCGGCGGGCCATCGCGACCTCGTCCTCGAACTTGGCGAGCGTCGCGGCCGGGTCCAGCGAGACCGGGCGGACCTGCGCGCCGAGGACCGTGAGGAGCCGCCCCATGATCGGGCGAGCATAGCAGCGGATCGGTACTTGACCAAGCGCTTGGTCAGTTGGCACGATACGGCCGGTCGCCCTCCGGGGCGGCGGGCGATGGGGCCGCCGGCTGGGGGCGGCGCGAGGCGATCGCGAGGGGGATCCATGGTCGACCGGGACGTCTCGAGGTGGATGGAGCGACCGCTGACGCGGCGGGGGTTCCTCCGCGGGGCAGGCAAGGGGGCGCTGGCGTTCCCGGGGATGGGGGCGCTGCTGGCGGCGTGCTCGTCCTCCGGGGCCTCGTCCTCCACGAGCGCCTCGCCCACGGCGCTGCCGCCGCTCGCGCACGAGCTGACCGTGGCGCAGTGGCCCCTGTACCTGGACCGGGCCAAGGGCGGCCACCGTCCGACGCTCGAGGCCTTCGAGGCCGAGTACGACATCGACGTGACGTACCGCGAGATCATCAACGACAACCAGGAGTTCTTCGCCAAGCTCGCGCCGCAGCTCCAGGCGGGGCAGTCGACGGGGTGGGACCTGATCGCGCTCTCCGACTGGGTGGTGACCCGGCTCAACCGGGGCGGGTGGATCGAGCCGCTGCACGTCGATCACCTGCCGAACGTCGAGGCCAACCTGCTCCCGGCGTTCCGCGATCCCGCGTACGACCCCGGCAACGCCCACAGCGTGCCATGGCAGGGGGGCATCACCGGCATCGCGTACAACCCCACGCAGACCGGGTTCCCGGTGACCCGGTTCGCCGACCTGTGGGACGAGCGCCTGGCCGGTCACGTGGGGATGCTCACGGAGATGGTGGACACGATGAGCCTCACGCTGCTGATGCTCGGCGTCGATCCGCAGCAGGCCACGCTCGACGACGCGGAGCGGGCGCAGCAGAAGCTGCTCGAGCAGCGCGACGCGGGGATCGTCCGCAAGTACTTCGGCCAGGACTACATCGACGCGATCGTGGACGGCGACACCTGGGCCACGATGGCCTGGTCCGGCGACGTCTTCTACTGGAAGTACGTGAACGGCGCGGACCTCGAGTTCGTGGTACCGGAAGAGGGCGGCATGCTCTGGGTGACCCCGCTCGAGATCCCCCGAGCCGCCGAGCACCCCACGGACGCGCACGCGTTCATGGACTGGTACTACCGGCCGGACATCGCCGTGCAGGTGACCGACTGGGTCCTGTACATGACCCCGGTGAAGGGCGTGCAGGAGCTGATGGCCCAGAAGGCCGAGCAGGCCAAGGACGGGGCCACCAGGCGGTACTACGAGACGCTCTCGCAGAGCCCGATGCTGTTCCCGCCGGACGATCTGGCCTCGGCCAACCTGCACGAGTACAAGGCGCTGTCCGAGGACGAGTACCAGCGGTACGCGGAGCTGTTCGCCCAGGTCATGGAGGGCTGAGCCGCCTCGCCTCCCGGCCCACCCGGCGAGGCTAGACGGGCTGGAGCTCCCGGCCCTTGCTCTTGGCGATGTACTCGCGCCAGTACGCCTTCCCCTCCTCGGGCAGCGTGGGGATCGGGTCGTAGTACGGGTACTCGCGCTCGAGGGCCTCGGGGTCGTCGTGCTCGATGCCCGTCCGGTAGTTCTTCCGCCAGTACGAGATGCCCTTGACCTCGTCGTAGCCCGAGACCATGTGCACCCACCGCTTCCCCACGAACGGGACGTCGCACACCATGCGCGGTGTGGCGAACCCCGGCAGGTACCCCATGATCGCGAACTGCAGCTCCTGCGTCTCGCGCACCGAGGTCCGCCAGTGCTCGGCGTTGGGGATCATGTCGCACATGTAGAAGTAGTACGGCATCACCTTGCCGTGGTCGATCAGCGTGAAGCAGAGCTCGAGCAGCTGCTTCGGCGTGGTGTTGACCCCCCGGAGGAGGACCCCCTGGTTCCGCACGTCGCGGAAGCCCATGTCGAGGAGGTGCCGGACCGCCCTGGCGACGAGCGGCGTGACCTGCTGGGCGGCGTTGATGTGCGTGTGGACGGCGATGTCCACGCCCCGCTCCCGGGCCTTCTTCGCCATCCGCTCGTAACCCTCGAGCACGTCGTCTTGCAGGAAGTGCTGGGGGATGCCCATCAGGCCCTTGGTGGCCAAACGGATGTCCCGGACGTTCGGGATGTCGAGCAGCCTCAGCACGAAGTCCTCGAGGCGCTTGATCGGGATGTTGGCCACGTCCCCGCCCGACACGACCACGTCGCGGACCGAGGGGGTCCGCCGGAGGTAGTCGAGCATGGCATCCCACCGCTCGTGCTGCTTCATCTCGAACCTGTACTTGAGGATCGCCTCGGTATCGTTGCCCACCAGGTCCATCCGCGTGCAGTGACCGCAGTACTGGGGGCAGGTCGGGATCATCTCGGCGAGGACCTTCGTGGGATAGCGGTGGGTCAGCCCCTCGACCGCCCACATGTCGGCCTCGTGCAGCGAGTCACGCGTGGCCATGGGATGGCTGGGGAACTCCTTCTCGCGCTCGCTGTACCTGGGCGCCATGTAGCGACGGACCGGGTCGTTCCGCAGGTCACGCTCGTCCATCGTGTTGAGCATCTGCGGGGGCAGGAGCATGGACATCGTGGCGCGCTCGTGTTGATCGCGCTCGATGTCGGCGTACAGCTCGTCGTCGAGGTGATCGCCGAAGACCCGCTTGAGCTCGACCAGGTTCTTGACCGTGTGCGCACGCTGCCACTGCGCGCTCTCCCACTGCTCCCGCGTGACGTCGCGGAACCCGGGCAGGCGGGTCCAGTCGGGCTCGACGAACTCCCGCGTCAGGGGGTACTCGAAGGGCTGCTCGGCGGCGTGCGCCTTGCCGAACGTCCGCTTGGGGCGCTCGACCGCCCGATCGTGCTCGCCCATCCCGACCTCCTCCTCGTGTCCTGGAACCGCGGGTCCGTCGGCCCCGGGCCGGGTCCGAACCCTGTGCTCTCCACGCCTTCGGCCATTCTACCCGGCGTCTGTACGGCCGAGCACGGCTCGCACCGAAGGATGTTCGGTACGGGGCTCCTGAGACCGTGGAACGCACGGCAGGCACGGGCAGGGCTGGCCCCAGGTGGTAGGCTCCGGCCGAGGGCGCAGCATCGTCGTTCGCACCGTCGCACCACGAGCAGTTCCCTCCCGGCGGAAACGTCGGTGGCCCGGCGGGCGGTGGGCATGTCCCGACCCGCGCGGGGCCAAAGAAAGGAGGGAACGCCAGTGGCGACCGGCACCGTGAAGTGGTTCAGCCCCGAGAAGGGGTACGGCTTCATCACCCAGGAGGGCGGCCCGGACGTCTTCGTCCACTTCTCCGCGATCTCGGGCGAGGGCTACCGCAACCTGGAGGAAGGCCAGCAGGTGGAGTTCGAGATCACCCAGGGCCCCAAGGGCCCGCAGGCCGCGAACGTCCGTCCCGTGGGCTGATCCTGCCCGAGCACCTCGAAGGACCCGCTTCCCGGCGGGTCCTTCGTCGTTCCAGGGACAGGTCGCTCAGGCGCCCGAGGGTTGCGCGCCGGTGGAGGGCTCGGTCGCAGGTGGAGCCGGCGCCGGTGGGGCGCTCTGTGGAGCCGGCGCCGGTGGGGCGCTCTGCGGAGCCGCCGCGGGGCGCGGACCGCCCCGCCCGCCTCCGCGCGGACCGCCCCGCCCGCCCCCGCGGGTTCCGCCGCCTCGACCACCCGGGCCGCCCCGGCCGCCGAACCCCTGGCCACGGGGACGCCGCTCGAACCGACCCGTGTCGGCCACGGCTCGGGGGAGCCGGAGCCGGAGCGGCACGTGTCCGGTCCGCTCGTAGGTGACGGAGACGTGGTCGATCTCCTGCTTGCGCATGATCTCGCGCCATCCCTCCGCGAGGAGGCGCCGGTGCCGACCGGCGGCCGTCTTGCGCAGCTTGTCGGTGTTGGGGACCTTCACGTAGAGGTGCTCGACGCGGGTCTCTCGGTGGTCTGCCATGCGCCCAGGGTAGCAGGGGGCCCCGGCCGCTACCGGCGGCGGGGCCGGGGTTCGACCGTCTCCTCGGAGGACCGCCGCTCCACATCGAGCGAGCCGTCGGCCCGGGACAGCGGGGGACCCACCACCTCGTGCCCGCAGGAGTACGTATCGACCTGGCGCGAGGACGGGCGCTGCTTCCCCGGATCGAGCTCGGGCAGGGGCTCCCCCGTGTAGGAGATCACCACCAGCTCTCCCTTCCCGCATCGCGGGCATCTCGTGGTGGGTCGGTGCTCGGGCACCGGCGACACCCCCTCCCGGTTGCCTCGACGGACGCTCCGGCGAGCTCGCGGTCCGCCTCTCCCTCGATGCGTTCCCGTCCGTTCGATCCGCGAAACGGCACGGCTCGGGTTCCCCGGGCCGAGGCTCCGGGAACCATCGGCCGGGGAGGGCCGTCGACCGGCCCGGGCTCCGTGCCCACCTCGCACGCCGCAGATCGCCCATCGCCGTAAGCTGGCATCTCAGCGGGTCGCCTCGGCGTCCCGCGGCGTTCCGGATCCGAACGGGGAGGCGTGATGGACAAGGTCCAGGAGTGGAACGAGCTGGCGGCGCAGTTGGCCGTGGACGGGATCCGAGCATCCACCGCCGCCGGATCGGGTCATCCCACCTCGTCGATGTCGGCGGCGCACCTGCTCGCGGTGCTGTACGCCGACCACCTCCGGTACGACGTCGACGACCCGACGAGCCCGGCCAACGACCGGTTCGTCCTGTCCAAGGGCCACGCCTCCCCGCTGATGTACTCGGTCCTGAAGGCGATCGGGGCGATCGACGACCGGACGCTGCTCTCGTTCCGGAGGTTCGGGAGCCCCGTGGAGGGCCATCCGGCGCCGGTCGACGGCATGCCCTGGGTCGACGTGGCGACCGGCTCACTCGGGCAGGGACTCCCCATCGGGCTCGGGATGGCGCTCGCGATGAAGCTCGACGCCAACCCGGCGCGCGTGTGGGTGCTGATGGGGGACTCGGAGGCCGCCGAGGGCTCGGTGTGGGAAGCCATGGCCAACGCCGCGTTCCACGGCGTCTCGAACCTGGTGGCGATCCTCGACATGAACCGGCTCGGGCAGCGCGGACCCACGATGCTGGAGTGGCACGGCGAGGTCTACGCGGAGCGGGCCCGGGCGTTCGGGTGGGAGGCCGTCACGGTGGACGGCCACGATCCCGCGGCCATCGACCGGGCCTACGGGCAGGCCGAGGAGGCGGAGCGTCCCACCCTGATCGTGGCCAGGACCGAGAAGGGGCACGGGGTCTCGTTCCTGGCCGACCAGGAGGGCTGGCACGGCAAGCCGCTCTCGGAGGAGCAGGCCGCGCGGGCCATCGACGAGCTCGGCGGCCGCCGGGACCACACGATCACCCCGCCGAAGCCGGAGGCCTGGGCCCCCAACGGCGTCCCCGGAGGCGACGTCCACCTGCCTCGCTACACCGAGCCGATCGCCACCCGCAAGGCGTTCGGCGAGACCCTGGCGGCGATGTCCCCGATCCCAGGGCTGGTGGTGCTCGACGGCGAGGTGGGCAACTCCACGTATACCGAGGACTTCCAGACGGCCGCCCCCGATCGGTTCATCGAGCTCTACATCGCCGAGCAGTGCATGGCCGGCGTGGCGGTGGGGCTCCAGGCGATGGGCAAGACCGCTTACGCCGCGACGTTCGGGGCGTTCCTGACGCGAGCCTACGACTTCATCCGGATGGCCGCCGTGAGCCGGGCGAACCTGCGTCTCTGCGGCTCCCACGCGGGCGTCTCGATCGGTGAGGACGGCCCGTCGCAGATGGCCCTCGAGGACCTCGCCATGATGCGGGCCGTCCACGGTTCGACCGTGCTCTACCCGGCCGACGGCAACTCCGCGGCCAAGCTCACGGCGGCGATGGCCGACCGTCCCGGCATCTCGTACATCCGCACCACGAGGGAGAAGACGCCGTGCCTCTACGGCGCCGACGCCGAGTTCCCGATCGGTGGGAGCTTCGTCCACCGCGATGGCCGTGGCGACCGGGCGACGATCGTCGGCGCCGGCGTCACGCTCTTCGAGGCGCTCCGGGCGGCGGACGAGCTCGCCGCCGAGGGGATCCCCGTCCGCGTGATCGATGCCTACTCGATCAAGCCGATCGACGGGGCCACGCTCCGGACCGCGCTCAAGGAGACCGGGCTGGTCGTCACGGTCGAGGATCACTGGAAGGAGGGCGGCTTGGGGGACGCCGTCCTCGAGGCCCTGGCGGGCTCCGGCGAGCTGTCGGGCCGCGTGGTGAAGCTCGCGGTGACCGAGATGCCGGGCTCGGGGACGCCGGACGAGCTCCGGGAGTGGGCCGGCATCTCGGCGCGCGCGATCGCGGCCGCCGTGCGGGAGGCGCTCGGCCGGTAGCTCCGGCCGGTTCGGCCCCCGGCGCGACGGGAACATCCGTCCGCCGGGTGCCGGGGCAGCTCAGACCTCCAGGGGGACCAGCTCGAACCGATCGACGTCGACCAGCCCGCGATCGGTGAGCTTGAGCTGGGGCACCACCGAGAGCGCGAGGAACGACATCGCCATGAACGGCGACGGCAGGGTGGCCCCCAGCTCCCGGGCCGCGAGCTCGAGGCCGTGCACGGCCGCCCCCACCTCCTCGGCCGGCTGATCCGAGAGCAGCCCGCCGAACGGGCACCGCACCTCGCCGACCACCTCCCCGCCGGCCAGGGCCACCTGGCCGCCGCCGGTCTCGGCCAGGCGGTTCACCGCGGCGGCCATGTCGGCGTCGTCGACCCCCACCACGACGACGTTGTGCGCGTCGTGGGCGTGGGTCGAGGCCAGGGCCCCCCGCCGCAGGCCGAACCCGCGGACGAAGCCGAGCCCCATCCGGCCGGTGTTCTTGTGCCGCTCGACCACCGCGATCTTGGCCAGCCCCCTCGCCGGGTCCGCCAGGGCCCGGCCGTCCTCCCTGGCCGGCTCCTCGACCAGCGATCGCGTCACGATCTGGCCGGGGTCCACGCCGATCACCCGCACCCGCCCGTCGGCGTGGATCGTGAAGTCGTCGGCCGAGAGCCGCCGCACCTTCACGCTGCCGCGCATCCAGTCGGGCATCGGCGAGCGGCGGACGTCGCGGGAGCGCCCATCCTCGGCCACGAGGGTTCCACGCTTCCACACGCGGAGCGGACGGAACCGCTCGAGATCCTCGACCGCCACCACGTCGGCCAGGTAGCCGGGCGCGATCGCGCCGTGCTCGTGCAGCCGGTGGTACCGGGCGGCGTTCAGCGTGCCCATGATCACCGCGTCGGACGGCGGGCACCCGAGCTCCACGGCGCGCCGGACCACGTCGTTGATGTGCCCCTGCTCCAGCAGGTGGTCGGGCTCGCGATCGTCCGTGCAGAGCAGGCAGTTGGCCGGACCGTGCTCGAGCACCATCGGCAGGAGGGCTTCCAGGTTCCGCGCCGCCGAGCCCTCGCGCAGCATGATCCACATGCCCAGGCGGCGCTTCTCGAGCGCCTCCTCGAGGGTCGAGCACTCGTGGTCGCTGCGGACGCCTGCGGCCAGGTACGCGTTCAGGCCGGGACCGGACAGGCCCGGAGCATGGCCGTCCACCTGCCGCCCCGCGGCCGCAGCGACCTTGGCGAGCGCGGCCGGATCGCCCGCCACCACGGCGGGGAAGTCCATCATCTCGGCCACGCCGAGCGCCCGGGGCTCGTCCCGGAGGAACGCGGCGATCTCGGCGGCGTCCACGGTGGCCCCGCTCGACTCGAACGGGCTGGCGGGCACACACGACGACGCCATCACGAAGACGTCGAGGGGAACCTCCTGCGCCGCGACGAGCAACGCCCGAACGCCCTCGAGCCCGAACACGTTGGCGATCTCGTGGGGGTCGAGGATCACCGTCGTGGTGCCCCACGGCAGCGCGGCTCTGGCGAACTGGTCAGGTGGCAGCTTGGTGGACTCGATGTGCATGTGCCCGTCGATGAAGCCGGGCAACAGGATCAGCTCGGAGACGTCGACGGTGTCGCGGCCTTCGTACCGCCCGAGCCCGGCCACGTGCTCGCCGGCGATCGCCACGTCGGTCTCCAGGAGCTCCCCCGTGAAGACGGAGAGCACCCGCCCGCCCACGAGCACCAGGTCGGCCGGCTCGTCGCCGCGGGCGACGGCCACGCGGTGCGCGAGATCCTCGGCCGGGCCGGGCTGCATCTCGGAAGCGTACCGCGGGGCGACCGGGCGTAGCATGGGGGCCTTGGACACTCCCTCCCGCCCGCTCAAGCCCCGTCTCCGGGGTCGGATCCACGAGATCGCCTTCTTCGTCTCGGTCCCTGCCGGCGGGGCGCTGGTGGCCCTGGCCGCCGGGCCGGTGGCGCGTGTCGGGGCCCTCGTGTACGCGATCAGCTTGAGCGCCGTGTTCGGCGCGAGCGCCGCGTACCACCGCGGCGATTGGTCGGCTCGGGCCCTGCGGCGCATGAAGCGCCTCGACCACTCGATGATCTTCGTGCTGATCGCCGGCAGCTACACGCCCGTCGCGCTGCTGGTCCTGCACGGGGCGTGGTCGGTGGTCATCCTGTCGATCGTCTGGGCCGGCGCCGCCACCGGCGTCGTCCTGAAGCTGGCCAGGATCGACGGGCTCAGCGTCCCGACGGGGATCCTCTACATCGCGCTGGGCTGGCTGGCGGTGATCGCGCTGCCGCAGCTCCTCCGAGGGATGTCGCCGCTCCAGGCGGTGCTCATGCTCTTGGGCGGTGTGCTCTATACGGTCGGGGCGGTGGTGTTCGCGATCAAGCGCCCCGATCCGAGCCCGTCGGTGTTCGGGTTCCACGAGGTGTGGCACGCCTTCATGGTCGGCGCGGCCGCGTGCCACTTCGCGATGATCGCGCTGGTGGTCCGGGTCGGGATGTGAGCGACCTGGTAAGCTCCTCGGCAAGGACGGCGCACGCCGTCCCGTGAGGTTTCGCCTTCCTCGTTCCTCCTTCCGGTGGTCTCGGGGTCACGCCGAACCTCCCCGAGCCGTCGCGGACGGGTCCGCGGCGAGGACCAGAAGGAGTGGACATGTCCACCGCAGCTTCGTCGTTCGTACCCTCGTTCCTCGACCTCGGTGCCTCGACGCCCGTGGCCGAGGCCCTGGCCCGCAACGGCATCATCGAGCCGTTCCCGATCCAGTCGATGGTCCTGCCCGATGCGCTGGATGGCCACGACGTCCTGGCCCGATCCCAGACGGGCTCCGGCAAGACCCTCGCGTTCGGCGTTCCGGTGGCCGAGCGGACCGATCCATCGGCGCCCACCCCGTCGGTGCTGGTGCTCGTCCCCACCCGTGAGCTCGCCGCCCAGGTGGGCGAGGACCTGGAGCCGATCGCCGCGGCCCGTGGTCTGCGGGTCGCCGTCGTGCACGGCGGCGTGGGAGCGCGGAGCGGTGGGCCCCGGCGGTCCGGAGCGCAGGGCGGTGGGTCCGGGCGGTCCGGAGCCAAGGCCGGCGGGAACGCCCGGCCCGGGCTCGCGCACATCGTGGTGGCCACGCCGGGCCGGCTGAACGACCTCGCCGATCGGGGACAGCTGAAGCTCGACCGGGTGCGGATCCTCGTGCTCGACGAGGCGGACCGGATGCTCGACATGGGGTTCCAGCCCCAGGTCGACCGGATCGTCCGCCGCCTTCCGGCCGATCGGCAGACGATGTTCTTCTCGGCCACGCTGGACGGAGCGGTGTCGAGGATCGCCGCCGCCTACACACGGAGCCCGCGCCGGCACGAGATCGACGCCCCGACCCGCACGGTCGAGCGGGTCGAGCACCGCTTCGTCCCGGTGTCGGCGCAGGGCAAGGTCGATGCGCTCGTCGACCTGCTGGGCGACGATCGAGACCTCACGCTCGTGTTCGTCCGGACCAAGCGCGGAGCCGACCGGCTCGTGGGCAAGCTGAAGGCCAGGGGGATCCGGGCGGAGGCCATGCATGGCGACATGACGCAGCCCGCCCGGCAGCGGGCGCTCGCACGGTTCGAGGCGGGGAAGGTCACGGTGCTCGTGGCCACCGACGTGGCCGCCCGCGGCCTGGACCTCGACCGGATCAGCCACGTCGTGAACTTCGACCCACCGCAGGACGACAAGGACTACGTGCACCGCGTCGGGCGCACGGCGCGAGCCGGGCGCAGCGGCACCGGCATCACGCTCGTCACCGCGGAGCAGCAGGGGGACGTCTCGCGGATGGCCGCCCGGCTCGAGCTCCGCGAGGCGTTCCAGGCCGAGGGCATGACCATCGCGCCGCCACGGGTGGTGTTCTCCGGCTCGGTGGGCGGCCGGAGGTCCTCGCTGCGACGTCCCCGTCGGCGCTGAGCGGGTCG
>JBHGAT010000060.1:0-9655 GCA_041946645.1 Candidatus Velamenicoccus archaeovorus
GACTTCCAGGACAACGCCGGGCACCCGGGCTACGACGAGATCAACGGCGTCGTGGGCGTCTCGGGGACGCCGGATCCTGCGGTCGCCTTCAACGGGACGACCACCAACGGCTGCGGCAACGCCACGACGTGCAAGAGCTACACCTTCACCTTCACCCCGACGGCTGCGAACCCGGAGATCCGGTTCAACGCGCATCTGGCGATCGGAGCCCACCTGTTCGGCGGCTCGAGCCTCAGCGCCCGGATCCTCGGGTCGACGAAGAACGTCCCCCTGCCCGTGAACGACATCCTCCTGGACATCCGGGCCCACAAGTTCAACGACCTCAACGGGAACGGCACCCAGGAGCAGGGCGAGCAGGATCTCGCGGGCTGGACCATGACGCTGTACTCGGGTCCGGACTGCTCCGGCTCCCCCATCGACGTCACCGGCAACGCCGGGACGGACCCGAACCCCGGCGTCACGGACGCGAGCGGCAACGTCGACTGGACGAACCTCTCTGCCAGCGACGGGGACAGGGACGGCCGCTTCTCCGTGGAGGAGACGCTCCAGTCGGGCTGGGTCAACACCACCCCGCTGTGTCGGGAGGTCGGGATCGTCGCCAACCAGAACGTGGCCGTCTTCGGCAACCAGCAGCAGGCTCCCAGCCTGTCGATCGAGAAGAGCGTCTCCGGTGCCACCGTGCAGTACGGGACCGCGTTCTCCTACACGATCACCGTGAAGAACACGGGCAACGCGCCGGCCACCGACGTCCTGGTCACGGACGACCTGGCCGACGCCCTGTTCCAGGTCTCGGCGAGCTACGACGTCGACCCGGGGTCCGGGGCCGACGGTACCTGCTCGGTGGCGTCCCAGAACCTCGTGTCGTGCACCATCGGGACGCTCGCGGCCAGCGACGGCGCCCCGAACGGGCCGGATGAGGTCGTGGTGACGATCAACGCCAAGGCCCCCTCCGTGTGCCGCACGATCAACAACACCGCGCACGTCGCCTGGGCCCAGGACACGGGGAACGGGCTCGACAGCAACCCGGTCTCGATCGAGGTCGTCGGGTGCACGCCCAGCCTCGCCATCACCAAGTCGGCGTCCGCGGCGTCCGTGCAGCCCGGCGGCGCCTTCTCGTACACGGTCTCGGTGGCCAACACCGGGAACGCCGAGGCCACCGGCGTGGTCGTGACCGACGACCTGGACGACTCCCTGACCGGGGTCTCGGCCAGCTACGACGTGGATCCGGGAACCGGGTCCGACGGCGCCTGCACGGTGGATCCCGGCAAGTCACGGGCTGCGCGCCCGACCTCACGATCACCAAGAGCGCGTCGACCGGCTCGGTCGCTCCCGGCGGCGGCTTCACGTGGACCATCACCGTCGTGAACGCCGGCAACGCCGCGGCGGCGGACGTGGTGATCTCCGACGACCTGCCCGACGCCGTGAGCGGCGTCTCGGCCGGGTTCGACGTGGATCCGAGCTCCGCCGGCGGCACCGGCCCCTGCACCGTGGGCGGCGGGAACGCCGTGAGCTGCAGCGTCGGGACGCTCGCCGCCAACGACGGCACGGCGGGCGGCCCGGACACGGTGCAGGTGACGATCACCGTCACCGCGCCCCAGGTCTGCGGGCCGCTGGAGAACGCCGCCCAGGTGCAGATGGGCACCCAGGCGCCGATCTCGAGCAACACCTCGACCGTCAACGTCGAGGGGTGCGCCCCCAGCCTCACGATCGAGAAGTCTGCATCGAGCGGCTCGGTCGCCTACGGCGGGGCGTTCTCCTACACGATCGGGGTCCACAACGACGGCAACGACCAGGCCACGGGCGTGGTCGTGACCGACGACCTGGACGACTCCCTGACCGGGGTCTCGGCGAGCTTCGACGTCGATCCCGGGTCGGCCGGCGGCACCGGCACCTGCACCGTCGGCTCGGGCAACACGATCAGCTGCCCGATCGGGACCCTGGCCGAGGACGACGGTGCGGCCGGCGGTCCGGACGAGGCCGTGGTGACGATCCAGGCCACCGCGCCGACCACGTGCGGCACGATCGTGAACACCGCCCACGTGAGCTCGGACCAGGACCCGCAGGGCTCGGACAGCAACCGGGTCTCGGTGGACGTGACCGGCTGCGTGCCCGGCCTGAACGTCTCCAAGAGCGGACCGGCCAGCGTGGTCCAGGGCGGCACGGTCGAGTACCACGTGAGCGTGTCGAACACCGGGAACGCGGCGTCCGACCCCGTGACGGTCACGGACACGGTCCCCCTGTCCGGCGTCCAGGCGAGCTTCTCCTTGAACGGCGGGCAGGCGCAGCCCTGCAACGTGAGCGGCAGCTCGGTCAGCTGTGACCTGGGCTCCCTCCAGCCGGGCGACTCGGTGGACGTCACGATCACCGGGACCGCGCCGAACGACAACACGTGCCCGACCCTGCAGAACACGGCCACGGTCTCCGTGAACGGGTCCGGCACGGACACCAACACGGTGGAGACCACGGTGACGGGATGCACCACGCCCACTCCCCCTCCGCCCCCGCCGATCGGCATCCAGATCGTCAAGGGCGGGCCGGCCCTCGCGCACGTGGGCGACACCATCACCTACACCTTCGACGTCAGCCTGACGACGCCGACACCGCTCTCGAACGTCACGGTGACCGACCCGATCTGCGACGCGGCACCGGTGCTCGGCTCCACGAGCGGCGGCGACACGGACGACGTCCTGGAGGCCGGTGAGATCTGGCACTACACCTGCACCCACCTGGTGACGGACGCCGACCCCGACCCACTGCCGAACACCGCCACGGTGACCGGTACCTCGTCGGACGGCCGGACGGCGACCGACCAGGACAGCCACCTGGTGGACCTGATCCACCCGGCCATCGAGATCGTCAAGACGGCCGACCCGACCTCGGGCGAGCCCGGCGACACGATCACGTACACCTACGTCGTCACCAACATCGGCGACGTGACGCTGTACGACATCTCGGTCGACGACGACGTGATCGGGCACATCTGCGACATCGCGTCGCTCGACCCGGGTGCGAGCGAGACCTGCACGGCGGAGTACGTGATCCCCGACCAGACCGGCCCGATCCGCAACGTGGGCACGGCGGTGGGCTCGGACGAGCTCGGCACGAAGGTCAAGGACGACGACCGGGCCTCGGTCGACGTGGTCCTGGGCGAGGTGATCACCAAGACCCCGCCGCGCGGGACGGCCTTCACCGGCGCGAGCGGCGTAGTCCCGCTGGCCGGGCTGGCCCTCCTGCTCCTGCTGGCGGGCAGCGGCTCGCTCTTCCTGAGCCGCCGGCGGCGGAAGGGTGATGCCGAGGCGTAGCGATCTCGGGAGGGCAACCCAGCGACGGCCCGGGCACCTGCCCGGGCCGTCGCGCGTCCGGGCGTCCCCGGAGCCAGGCCGGAAGGCCTACGTCGGCGGGCGGCCCGTGGACGTTCGCCATCACCCGTTGTGAGGCAATGCTCCCCCATGTACCCTACGCCCGCGTGCTTCACAGGTCGGAGGCCCGAAGGGCCGGGAGCGGGAGGGACCGATGCGGAAGATGGATCGCCGTTCGATCAGGAGGCGCCTGGGGGCGCTGCTCGTGGTGGTGGCCGCCGCGCTGCTCGTCGCGATCCCAGCCCTCGTGGCCTCCGCTCCCGCCCGCGCCGATGGCGTGGTGCCGTGGACGGGCAACGGGAACACGTCCGTGAGCGCATGTGAGGGTGACGAGCCCGCCCTGATGCACTGGGTCTTCTCCCCCGCCGGGGGCGACGTGACCGCCGCGACCATCACGGTCAACGGTGTCGACTACCCGATGACGGAGAGCGGCCAGGGATCGTGGTCGGCAGACGTCCCCGGCTCCGACCCGTCCGCGACCACGGCGAGCGTGTCGTTCGTCGGGGAGGTGGGCCCCAACCCGGTGGTCACGATCAGCCACGGATGCTTCCCCTCCGCGCCGCCCACCACCACCGCGCCGCCCACCACCACCGCGCCGCCCACCACCACCGCGCCGCCCACCATCGCCGTCCGGATCGTGAAGACCAACGACGCCGACGGGGACGGGACCTTCACCAACAAGGAGGAGGCGCCCGAGCCCGGCTCGGCCGTGCCCTTCCGGCTGGTCATCACCAACACGTCGTCCGTCGACGTCACGATCGCCGACCTGACCGACGCGTTCGGCAGCCAGACGATCGACCTCTTGTCGGAGCACTGCGCCCAGCTGGACGGGACGACGCTGGCCCCTGGTGAGTCGGTGACGTGCACGTTCACGCTCGATGGCTACTCGCCGCCGGCCACCGCCTCGGCCAAGGTCGACACCGCCGAGGTCTGCGTCGCCGGGGCCAACCAGAACGCCTGCGACCAGGACGACTCCGCCGTGACCAGCGCCGAGGTCCTGGCCTCGACCGTCACGCCCCCGCCGAGCGGCTCGGCGACCAGCACCCCGCCGCGCGGGACGGCCTTCACCGGGCCGAGCGCCACCGTGCCCCTGGCCCTGGCGGCGCTGCTCATGCTCCTCGTCGGCAGCGGCCTGCTCTGGCTGGGTGCGCGTCGCTCCGACTCGTCCTGATCGGAACACCGACGTGACGGAGGCCCCGGACCGCCGGGTCCGGGGCCTCTGCGTATCCCGGGGTACCCCCTCCCGGCGGGATCCCCCCCGGGCTCAGCCGTAGAAGACCACGGTCACCCAGAGCCTCCCGCCCACGCGAACCATGCCGATCGCCGTGTGGTCGAAGGAGGGCCGCAGGATGTTCTCCCGGTGGGTGGGGCTGGCCATGAACGCGTCCTGCAGGCTCTCCACCGAGCTGCCCACGCCCACGTTCTCTCCGCCGATCGACCAGTGGAACGGCTGCAGCGCCCGGGTCAGGACGCTCGTGTCGGAGTGGAACAGGTGCCCGGCTCGGGCCATCTGGAGGCTGTGGCGCTTGGCGTACCGCGACAGCCGCATGTTGAGCCGGAGATCGGCGCGCCGGTGCTGCTCCCGTACCTCGTTGGTGAGCGAGAGCATGCGCTCGCGCCGCGTGATCTCACCGGCTCCCGCACGATCCGGGCCGGTGCCGGACAGGAGGACGCCAGCCAGGAGCAGGACCGTGACGAGACCCACGCTCCCCCGCCGAACCGCTCGTGCAGGCATGTCGAGCCTCCCCCCGAGGTGACCCCGGGCGAGCCGCCTCGCTCATATGGCGGAGGGCGTCGCGGATCGACCTGCACCGGGGCCGTGGACTCCGTTCCCTCGAGGTATCGGGGGCCGGCGTGCGGCGATTGACCCCCCGGTGGCCGGAGATGACGGGTCCCCCGGCAGGGGGACAGAGCTCGGGCCGAACGGCCCTACCAGCGCAGCTTGAGCTGCCGTGCCGCGCGGGCCTCGTCCAGGCGGCGGACCGGGGTGGTCACGGGGGCATCGTGCAGGAGCTGGGGATCCGAGACCGCCTCGTCGGCCGCCTGCAGGAGTGCCTCGGCCAGGGCGTCGAGGGTCTCCCGGCTCTCGGTCTCGGTCGGCTCGACCATCATCGCCTCCTCCACCACCAGCGGGAAGTACACGGTGGAGGGATGGAAGCCGAGGTCGATCACGCGCTTGGCCACGTCCATGGCCCGGACGCCCGTCCGCTCCTTGAGGCCCCGGGCCGTGGCTACGAACTCGTGCATCGGCCGTCCCGGGTAGGCCGGGGGGAACGCCGGGGCGATCAGGGTGGCCAGGTAGTTGGCGTTCAGGACCGCCCGCTCGGCCACCTCCCGGAGACCGTCGCGACCGTGGAGGAACACGTACGCGTAGGCGCGGACCAGCACGCCCACGTTCCCGTGGAACCCGTGCATCCGCCCGATCGAGGCCGGACCGCCGAGGGCCAGCCGGAACGTCCCCTCCTCATCGCGCTCGACCAGCGGGCCGGGGAGGTACCGCACCAGCCCTTCCCGGACGCCCACCGGACCGGCGCCCGGTCCCCCACCGCCGTGCGGCGTGGCGAACGTCTTGTGGGTGTTCACGTGCACGATGTCGAACCCCATGTCCCCCGGGCGGGCCCGGCCCAAGATCGCGTTCAGGTTGGCCCCGTCGTAGTAGACGAGCCCACCGACCCCGTGGACGACCTCCGTGACGCGCTCGATCTCCTCCTCGAACAGCCCCAGGGTGTTGGGGTTGGTGAGCATCAGCCCGGCGACGTCCTCGTCGACGAGCTTCTCCAGGGCCGACACGTCGATCAGCCCGCGGGCGTCCGAGGGGACGTGCAAGGCCTCGTATCCGGCCATCCGCACGCTCGCCGGGTTGGTGCCGTGCGAGGAGTCCGGGATCGCGATCCGCCTCCGAGGGTTCCCCCGCTCGGTGTGGTGCGCCCGCATGATCAGCAGCCCCGTCAGCTCGCCGCAGGCGCCCGCCGGCGGCTGGAGGGTGGCCCGGGCCGTCCCGGTGATCTCGCAGAGCGCCCGCTCGAGCCGCCACAGCAGCTCCAGCACCCCCTGAACGGTCCGCTCGGGCTGGAGCGGGTGCAGGCGCTGGAAGCCCGGGAGCGCGGCGACGGTCTCCGCGATCTTCGGGTTGTACTTCATCGTGCACGAGCCGAGCGGGTACACGCCCGTGTCCACCCCATAGGTGCGTTGCGCGAGCCGTGTGAAGTGGCTGACCAGGTCCCGCTCGGCCACCTCCGGCAGGCGGGCGGGCTCCCGCCGAGCGTGTGCGCCGGGGGGCCCCGCCTCCGGCACGTCCAGGGGCGGGAGGCTGAACGCCCGGCGGCCCGGTCGGGAGCGATCCTTCAGCGTGCCCTCGTCGCCGGCCGGTCCTTGCGTCCGGACGGGCGCGCCGCTCACGCCAGCACCTCCGTCAGGGCCTCGGCCACGCCGTCGATCTGAGCCCGGGTCCGGCGCTCGGTCACCGCGACCAGGAGCCCGTGCCCGTCGGCCTCCGTCAGCGGCACCCCCGCCAGGAACCCCCGGTCGACCAGCGCGTCGACCACCTCCACGGCGGGGCGCGGGAGCCGGACCGCGAACTCCTTGAAGAAGGGGACGCCCGGGAACAGCGGCTCGACGCCGGGCACGGCCGTGAGCCGCTCGAGGGCGTAGGCGGCCTTCGACGCGCAGAGGCGGCCGAGCTCGACGAGGCCCTCCGGCCCCAGCCAGGACAGGTACACGGCGGCGGCGATCGCCATCAGCGTCTGATTGGTGCAGATGTTGGACGTGGCCTTCTCCCGGCGGATGTGCTGCTCGCGCGCCTGCAGGGTGAGCACGTACCCGACGCGTCCGTCCACGTCCAGGGTCTCCCCGACGATCCTCCCGGGGAGCCGGCGGACGTCCTGCATCCGGGTGGCGATGATCCCGAGGTACGGCCCCCCGAACGACAGGTGGTTGCCGAGGACCTGCCCCTCGGCCACGGCGATGTCGGCCCCGACCTCCCCGGGCGGGGCGAGGACGCCGAGCGACAGCGGGTCGAACACCTGGATGGCCCTGGCTCCGACCGCATGCGCCCGGGCGAACAGGTCGCCGACCGGTTCGAGGAGCCCGAACCGGTTGGGGTGCTGGACGACCACGCAGGCGTGCTCGGGTCCGACGGGGGGAACCCCGCCCACGCCGTCCGCCGAGCCGAAGACCTCGGGCTCGTACCCCGCGCCTCGCCCGTACGTCCGCAGGGTCTCCAGGTAGCGCCCGTCCACACCGGCCGAGACCAGCACGCGGTCTCGGCCCGGCGTCGAGCGGGCCAGGTTCACCGCCTCCGCCAGCGCCGTGGCTCCGTCGTACAGCGAGGCGTTGGACGCCTCCATCGCCGTGAGCTCGCAGATCATCGACTGGTACTCGAAGAGGGCCTGCAGGACGCCCTGCGAGAGCTCGGGCTGGTAGGGCGTGTACGAGGTGTAGAACTCGGACCGTCCGGCGAGCGCCCAGACCACCGCCGGCACGTAGTGGTCGTACGCGCCGCCCCCGGCGAAGCAGACGAGGTCGTCGGTGCTCCGGTTGCGTCCGGCCAGGGAGCGGAGGTCCTCGAAGATCTCCATCTCCGAGACGCCCTCCGGGAGGTCGAGCGGCCGCTCCAGACGGACCGACGGCGGGATCTGCGCGAACAGCTCGTCCAGGGACCCGAGCCCGAGACGGTCCATCATCGCGCGGGCGTCGTCGTCGGTGTGCGGCGCGAACCTCATGGTTCCGGCGTCATCCTACCGGGGGCGCGAGCCGGTCCGGTCGCGGCCCGATCAGCCCGAGACGTCCTCCAGCCCGTACTTGGTCACCAGCGAGAGGTAGTCGCGCTGGTAGAAGATCTTGCAGTTGATGCCCGGGTAGAGCTCGCGGAGCCTGCGGATCTTGCGGTTCTTCTTGGTCACGAGCTTCTGGTTGAGCGTGGTGATCTCGATGTACAGGTCGTACTGGGGCAGGTAGAAGTCCGGCGTGAACCGCTGCGTCACGTTCCCGTGCTTGTCGATCTCCAGGTCGAAGGACCGGGGCTCGTACTCCCACTCGATCTGGTAGAAGTCCAGCAGCCGGGCGAACTGCCGCTCGGAGGCGTGGGCGAAGCGGACGGTATCGCTCTTCAGGGCCGGCAGGGCGTCCGCTGCCGAGGTCTTCACGCGCCTCCGGCCCGAGCGGCCTCGCGACCCCTGCGCTTGGTCGCCTTCGCCACCGTCCCCTCGAGTTCGGTCCATACCCTGTCCACCGCGATGGCGAAGACCCCCTGCCCCTTGGCCAGCAGGTCGACGACGGCCTCGGGCGACTCCACCGCGTAGATCCTGGAGCCGTCGGAGACCAGCGTGGTGCCGAGCGCGGGCTCCTTGAGGTCCTTGAGGGTCCCCATGGCCTTGCGGATCTGCTGGAGGTTCACCCCTGAGTCCAGCATGCGCTTGATCAGCTTGAGGGTGGCCAGGTCGCGGAACGAGTACAGGCGTTGCGTGCCGGAGCCCTGGGCGTCCCGGATCGACGGTCGCACCAGCCCGGTGCGGGCCCAGTAGTCGAGCTGGCGGTAGCTGATGCCGACGATGCGGCACACTTCGGGGACGCGGTAACCCTGGTCGGCCATGACAGCTCCGTAATTACGCGAACGGAACGAGACTAGTTCCCCTGCTGGACCGTGTCAATCACTCCCCCACCCGGCCGGGGGGTGCCTCCGCGCGATACCGGCGGACTTGACGGGTGGGTGTAGCATGCGGCCCCGTGGGCGACGCAGGGGGAGCCCATCGCCTCACGGCACCGCGGCGGTTCGCCGCCGCGCTGCTCGTGGCCACGGTCCTCGTGGCCCTCCTCGCGACCCCCGCCCCCGCCTCGGCCAGCTCGTTCCGCAGCCGGCTGCTCACGATGCTGAACCGGTCGCGAGAGGCGAACGGCGTGCGGCCGGTCAAGCTGAACCTGCGTCTGTCCGACACCGCCAGGGCCCACTCGCGCCGGATGGTCCAACGGGGCGAGCTCTTCGACATCCCCAGCCTATCCCAGGCCCTCGCGCCGTTCCGGTGGTCCTGGGGCGGGAGCGTCGTGGGATGTGGGACCACGCTCTGGGACGTCCACCGGGGGCTGATGAACCACGCCCCTCACCGCACGATCTTGATGGGCGCGAAGGCGCGATGGGTCGGGATCGGGGTGGTCCGGGTCTCGGGCAAGAGCTCCTGTGGCCGACGGGCGTTCTGGGTGACCGAGATCCTCTACGGGTGAGCCCGGCGGCGGGAGCGGATCAGCCGAAGTCCTCGGGGTTCACGTTCTCGAGGAACTCCCGGAACTTCTCGACCTCCTCC
>JBHGAT010000061.1:0-8368 GCA_041946645.1 Candidatus Velamenicoccus archaeovorus
AACACCAGCACGGCCACGAGGTTCAGCAGACCTCCCCACCGCACGAGGGCGGCAGCGCCGGCCGCGTCCGCGGCCACGCGCAGCACCAGGCTCGCGTGCAGGAGCGCCAGGTGCGCGTAGAAGGCCGGGCGCCACGGGACCGCCACGCCCACCACCGCGGGCACGATCACCGGGGCGTGGGCGAAGATCATCGACATCACGAAGCCCAGGAACAGCGCGTGGAGCATCGCGTCGCGGCCGGGGCCGGCCACCACCGCGGCGTCGCGGACCCACAGGACCCCCGCCACGCCGAGCCAGGCGTAGCCGGCCAGGAGCGCGAGCGCGATGAATCGGGTGAGGCCGGGACGGCGGACCGTGCGGCGGGCCACATCGTTGGCCCCCAGCCACAGCGCCAGCAGGACGAGCCCCGCGCCCGCCGTCCGCAGGCCGGGCACGAACGCGCCGACCGAGAGGACCAGCCCGGCCACGAAGACCGCGCAAGCGACCAGGAAGGCGGCCCGCCGAGCCGGCGTGAGGCGCGACATCCGCGAGAGCTCCAGCCGCTCCCCGGCGATCGTCAGCACCAGGAAGCCGCCGAGCCACGGGACCACGTCGAGGAGGGGACGCCCGGCCAGCCACACGCCCACGCCGCCGACCCAGAGCACCGCGCCGGCAGCGAGCACGCCGCCGTGGAGCGTCGGCTGCAGCCGGAGCAGGTGCACGAGCACGGCCACCAGGACGCCGCCCCCGAGCGCCAGGAGCGACCCGCCGACCTCGAGCGGCGCGCCGAGCAGGAGCGAGGAGGCCCCCGCGAAGGCCGCGGCCGGCGCGACGAAGGCCCACCCGCGCCGGATCGCCGCGGCTCGCTCGAGGGAGATCAGCGTGCCGAGGAACCCGAGCACCATCACGACACCGTGCATCGTCACGATCTCGGTCGCGGTGTCCGGGACGGTCCAGCCCACGCGGACCAGCCCGCCCCACAGCCCGAACACCAGCAGGGTGAGGGCCAGCACCATGGCCACCCGCCGGGGCACCAGGAACGGGTCACAGGGGCCGCTCACGGCCGCTCCCCGGAACGCTCGTCGGGCCGCCCGTCGCACGGGTTCCTCGGCCCCGTGGTCGCGAGGTGGGCCACGCAGAGGTCCGGGCGCACGAACGGCTCCAGCCCCGTGGCCTCGACCAGCCCACCGAGCTCGGCCAGGGCCCCCCGCATGATCCCCAGGTGGACCGAGCACGCCACCTCGGGAGCGTCTTTGGCCACCTCGACGAACGGGCAGGCGTGGAGGAGGATCCGCCGGTGGCCGCGACGGCTCTGCGTCCCGCCGTCGGCGGCGCCGTCGACGAGCTCGGGTGCGAACCCGAGGTCCTCGAGCAACGCGACCAGCCGTTCGACGTGCGCCTCGACCCCGTCGTCGGTGGCCGAGCCTCCGGCGGCGGCGCCGGGACGGTCGAGCGCGGACGACCCGGGGGCGACCCCGCGGGCACGGGTCGCCACCGGCTCGTCGCCCGCCGAGCCCTCCGCGGCAAGGCGCCGCCCCCAGGAGCGTCCCACCGCGTCCATCCCGGCGGCGGCGTCCGGCACCGTCTCCGCGACGAAGGCGGCGAGGACCTTCGAGAGGACCTCGTAGCGATCGGCGGGCGCGGGGCTCGCCCGGTAGACGATCCTGGGCCGGCCGGGACGGTCCCGGCGCTCGGGGCTCCGGCGCACCAGGGCGGCCTCCTCGAGGGTCCGGAGGTGCGAGCGGACGGTGTTGTGGTGCAGCCCCACGCGATCGGCCAGCTCGCGCGCGTCCAGCGGGCCGTCGGTGCGGAGCGCGTCGAGGATGTCCGCCCGGCGCTGGTCGCCGAGGGCACGGTGGGCCAGGAGCTCACGACGCTCGTCCCCGGGCCCGCGTGATGGCGTCCCCGTCTCCACGGGTCGCAGTATACACGACAGATGTGGTAAATATGATGGCGTTCGTATCTACAGGAGGTGTGCCATGGATGCGGTGTGGGGACGCGGCCCGGAGCTCGCCACGCTCGACCGCCAGGCCGTCCGGCCCAACGTGGTGTTCGCGTCCGAGCGGATGAAGGTGGCCGTGGTGGGGCTCGAGGAGGGGCAGGCCATCGACCTGCACGCGCCCGAGGTGGACATGGCCGTGGCCGTGCTCGAGGGCGTGGGGGACGTGTGGGTCGACGAGGCGCCTCGGCGCCTCCGGGCCGGCGACGTCGCGGTGGTCCCTGCCGGGGTCACACGGGGGGTCCGCGCGGCCTCGGGACGGCTGATCCTGCTCCACGTGGTGTCGCCGCCCCCCACCCCCGAGATGCACGAGCTCGAGCACCGGCCGTGGCCGGAGACCGAGGAGCGGCGCGGTGGGCCGGCGGACGCGATCCGGGCGGAGCACCGGGAGCTCCTCCCGCACTTCGATCACCTGGCGACGCTGGCGGACGAGGCGCCGTCGCTCGAGCCGGAGGAGCTCCGCGCCCGGCTCGACGGCGTGCTGGGGTTCCTCCGCGAGGTCCTGCTGCCCCACGCCGGGGCCGAGGACGAGGTCCTGTACCCGGTCGTCGACGGGCTCCTCCGAGCCACGGGTGGGGCCACCCGCACGATGTCGGTGGACCATCGAGCCGTCGCCGGGATGATCGAACGCCTGTCGGAGCTGACCGGCCGCGAGCCCTCCGCCGAGACACGCCGGGCCGTGCAGCGCACGCTCGACGGGCTCGTCGCACTGATCCGGGTCCACTTCGAGAAGGAGGAAGAGGTCTACGTCCCGATGCTCGGCCATCTCTCGACCGACGAGGCGGCGGCCCTGGAACGCGCGCTCGCGGCCGTGCCCGGCCACCAGCACCACCACTGAGGGCCGGTGACCCGGGGGGGGCGGAGGACCGACCCGCGGCGCGGCCCGCCGCCTCCCGATGTCCGGATCCGCCCGGTACTAACGTGGTCGTGGACCGGAACGAGGAGGGCACGATGGAGGCCTGGATCGACCAGCTGGCGGAGGCGCTCGGGGAGGACACGCTCAGCGAGCGGGAGACGAGCATGATCCTCACCGCCGCGCGCGACGTGGCGCATCGGGTCGAGCGCAGGATCACGCCGGTCTCCACGTTCCTGCTCGGCTCGGCGGTGGGTCGCAGCCTCGCCGGCAACGCCTCCAGGGCCGATGCCCTGCAGGCGGCGATGGACACGCTCCACTCCCTCCTCCCGGCGGGGGCCCCGGAGCAGGCGTAGCCGTCCGCAGACGCTTCGGGTACGGTGGGGTTGGATGGCCATCGACGACCGGCAGCCAACGCAGACCCCGCCGCCCGCGACCGGCCCACTCCTGGACACGTTCGGGCGCGTGGCGGACGACCTTCGCATCTCGGTCACGGACCGCTGCAACTTCCGGTGCACCTACTGCATGCCGGCGGAGGGGTTGGCATGGCTGCCCAGGCGCGACCTCTTGACGTTCGAGGAGCTCACCCGGCTCCTGCGGCTCTTCGTCCGACTGGGCGTGCGGTCCGTCAAGGTCACGGGCGGGGAGCCCACGGTGCGCGCCGATCTCCCCACGCTGATCCGGATGTTCCGGGAAGCCGGCCCCCAGCTCGACATCTCGATGACCACCAACGGCGTCCTGCTCGACCGGCTGGCCGAGCCGCTGGCGGAGGCGGGGTTGGACCGCGTGTCGGTGTCCTGCGACTCCCTGCTCCGTCACCGGTTCGCCGAGATGACCCGCCGCGACGCGCTCGACCGCGTCCTGGCCGGCATCCGCGCGGCCGAGGACGCCGGCCTCGACCCGATCAAGATCAACTGCGTCGTGATCGGCGGCACCAACGACGGCGAGGTGGTGGACTTCGCCCGGTGGGCCCGCGAGACCGGCTACGTCGTGCGCTTCATCGAGTACATGCCGCTCGACGCCGAGCGGGCCTGGGAGCGCGCCAAGGTGGTGCCCTCGGCCGGGATCGTGGCCGCGATCGACCGGGCCTTCCCCCTGCGACCGGAGGGTCCCGACAACGAGCCGGCGACGACGTACCGGTTCGTGGACGGCGCCCCCGGAGGCATCGGGGTCATCGCGTCGGTGACGGAGCCGTTCTGCGAGAGCTGCAACCGTCTGCGGCTGACGGCCGAGGGCGAGATCCGGTCCTGCCTGTTCGCGCTCGAGGAGACCGACCTGCGGGCACCGCTCCGGGCCGGTGCGTCGGACCAGGAGCTCGAGGCCCTCGTCCGGGAGGCCGTCTGGCGGAAATGGGCGGGCCACCGGATCAACCATCCGGACTTCGTGCAGCCGGACCGCAGCATGTCGATGATCGGCGGCTGAGCACCTCGGGCCGTCTCCGAGCCGGGACGGCGCGGATGGCGGCGCTTCAGCCGCGCCGGGGACCGCGACGGATCCACCCCCGCAGGCGGGGACCCAGCAGCTCCCGGGCGGTCAGGAAGGTCACCACGGCCAGCAGGGGGAACAGGATCAGCCCCAGGCCCTTGGCCAGCTGCGCCACGCCGGGGCCGGCGGGGAACCCCGACTCGACGTCTCTGAAGTGGGCGATGATCACGGCGGTGGCGCCGATGCTGAGCCCGGAGAGCCCGAGCAGCACGAGGCCGACCACGACCAGGGCGCCCTCGAGCCAGTCGTGACCGCCGTACCGGTTGCGGATCCTCCGGCGGAGCGAGCGGAGCGGCACCCTACAGCCCGGCCAGCCGGGCCAACCCCGCGATGTCCCGGAGCACGAACCGCCGACCGTCGCGCTCGATGAACCCCCGGCGCTGGAGATCCGAGAGGATCCGGGTGACGTTCTCGCGGCTGCCGCCGCAGAGGCTGGCCAGGTCGGCATGCGTGACGATCGAGGGCACCGTCGCCCCTGTCCCGGGCAGCTCGTCGAGGCTCGGGGCGACGAGCTGCAGGAGCCGCTTGGCCACCCGGCCCTTGAGGTCCAGGAACAGCAGGTCCTCGACGAACGCCTCGTGATGCTGGACCTGGCGGGCGAGGGCCCGCAGGAGGGCTCGGGCCGCCGACGGCTCTTCCGCCAGGAACGACAGGAACGTTCCCGCCGAGGCCACCCACACCTCCGACTCGTCGAGCGCGAGCGCCTCCGCGGTGCGCGGCATGTCGCCCAGGACCCCCAGCTCGCCGAAGAACTGGGGGGTGTCGATCGTGGTGTGCAGCTGCCGGTGCCCACGGGCCGACAGCGAGCTGATCTGGACCCGGCCCCGGATCAGGAAGTACACATCGGGGGCGTCGTCCCCCTGGTAGAAGAGGTAGGTCCCCCGGCGATACCGTCGGGTCTTCCCGCGGGCCGCGAGGCCGGCCACCACCCGAGGATCGGCGCCCTGGAACAGCGGGGTCGACGCCATCTCCAGCTCGAGCGTCGGCTCGGTCCGCGTACGGGCCACGGCGCCAAGCGTAGTCAAGCTCCTCCCCCTCCGGAAGCGCTCTGGCCGGATGCGAGGCAGGCCCGGCACGGGGCGCCGGGCCTGCCGATCATCGGCTCTCTGCGTGTTGTTCGATGACCTCAGCGCTTCACGCGCTTCACGCGCTTGACCCGCTTCACGCGCTTCACGCGGGACACCCTCGTGGCCGCCTCGCCCTTGGCCTTGCCGGTGCCGGCCTGGGCCTCCGGCGCCTTCGGGGAGATCTTCTTCTCCGCCATCCCGACGTCACCTCCCACGGTCCCGAGACCCCTGTGGTCTCCCGAGGACCTTTCGCGATACTGCCCTCGCCGGGTGCTGGCCGATGTGCCGGTCGTCACCGGGAGACGCGTGTTCTCCGTCACGCCCGGCCTGTGACGCAGGTCACAGTCCCTGATCGAGCTCCGGGAGGTCCAGCGGATCGGGCCGGGGCGTGCACGCGCCGCAGAAGAGCGCGTCCTCCACCACGAGCACCCGCGTGACGTCACCCGTCTTGAACAGCTCCAGGATGTAGGGATGGGTCTGGACGTGGTCCTCGCAGATCCCGCGGCCGCAGAACCGGCAGGACCCCACCGCCGTCCGCTTGCAGTGCCAGCAGTCCACCGGTCCTCCGTGCGCCTCAGTGCGTGAGCGTCTGGTTCACCGGAACGCTCGGGTCCAAGACGCCGCGTCGGAACGACGCGGCGAGCAGGTTGTCGAACCCCGACCGCTCCAGTCGGAACGCCCGCACCGGGGTCCGGGCGGTCACCGTCGCCGTCCGGGGCACGTCGAGCAGCAGGGCGATCTCTCCGAAGTAGGAGCCCTGCCCGAGCGTCTGACGGAACTCGCCGTTCTCGACCACGTGGACCTGGCCGGACGATATCGCATAGAACGCGTCGCCAACGTCCCCCTGCTGCACGATGTCCTCGCCGGGGGCATAGGTCCGCCACTCCCCCTGCTCGCGGAGCCTCGCGAGCTCGGCGCTCCCCAGGTTGGCGAAGCACGGCTGGGCGCGCAGCTCGGACAGCTCCTGCACGGTCGGAGCGAACGTGGGCAGCCGGAGGCGATCGGCCAGCAGGCGCTCGAACGTGCCCCGGTCGACCTCGAACAGCTCGGACTCGGCGATCGAGCGCACGGTAGCGGTCCGGGGAGCCCCGGTGGCAAGGGCGAGCTCTCCGAAGGACTCGCCTGGGCCGAGCAGGCGGATCTGGCGTTCCGTGCCCGAGCCGGGATCTTCTTCCACCACCTCGAGCGCACCCCGCCGGACGACGTAGAACGCCTCCGGTCGGTCCCCCTGCCGGAAGACCGGCTCGCCGGCCGAAAGGGTGCGCAACCGGACCCGGCCCGCGAGATCGTTGAGCAGCTCGACCGGCACCTCGTCGAACATCGGCAGCTCGTCGATCGCCTCGGCCGCCTCCACGCGCCAGCCGCGCTCCAGCTGGAACCGGATCCTGCGCACCAGGGCCCGGACCCGGCGAAGGAGCGAGCGGACCAGCTGGACAGCACCCCGGAGGACGGGGTTGGCGATGAACACGGCGAGCACGATCAGCAGGAGGCGGGCAACCGACCCCTCGTTCCACAGCCGGGACACCAGCCCGCCGAACACGGTCCGCCAGTAGAAGTAGGCCGTGTAGAACGAGAACACCGTGAAGGCCACGCCGAGCACGCCGTACACCCCGAGCCCGACCTCCTGCTTCGACAAGCGTTCCCGGCCCAGGAGCTTCCGGACCATGTCGTGGCGCATGAAGGTGAGCGAGCGCTGGCGCAGGTCGGGCACCTCGATCAGGTCGGCCAGGATGTAGTACCCGTCGAGCTCGAGCATCGGGATGAGGTTCATCATCACGACGACGTAGTTGAGGACGGCGTAGCGGTACAGCGTCTCGGAGAGGATCCAACCGGGGACGGCCCAGGCGACGAGCGACGAGGCGGCGGCCACCAGGATCTGGGCGTAGGGGCCCGCGAACGACTCCAGGATCTGCTGGTGGCGGTCCATCATCATGCCGTCCGAGCTGTCGACGAAGAAGGCCGGGGACCCGAAGTAGATCTGGAACCCCGCGCTCCTGATGTGACGGCCGTTGTGCGCGATCACGAGCGCGTGACCGACCTCGTGCACGAACACCATCACGTAGTCCAGGATCAGCAGCACGATGGCCCCGATGGCCAGGGACTGACCGGTCAGGGTGAACCGGTCGGACCCGGCCAGGCTCAGGAACGCGGCGAAGCCGGTCACCGCCAGGATCACGCTCGGCACGGCCACCCATCGCCGGAAGAACACCTTCAGGCCGTGCCGGTACAGCCACCGGATCAGCCGGTCGGCGTCCTTCCACTCGATCGAGAGCGTCCTGACGAACCCCCGGGCCTTGCGCCGGCGCTCGGTCACGGGGTCGAGGGCCCGGCCGACCAGCTCGTCGACGTCCTGGTAACGGACGGCGAGGAAGTTGCCCTCGTACAGGAGCCGGACGAGGTCGGAGACCGCGGACACGTCCAGGTCGCCCGACTCCTCGAACTCCTGCAGCACGATCTCCTTCACCGTCCGGGTCCCGTCCATCAGCTCGAGCAGGCGCCGGTCGGAGGCCCGCAGCCGGTAGTGCAGGAGGTCGCGCGGGTTGGCGACCATCACGTAGCTGCCGCCCCACCGGAGGGGGAACTCGCGGATCTCGATGTCGTCGGCCAGCTTGGGACGGAACGTCGAGGGGTCGACCCGCCGGTCGAGGGCGTCCCAGAGGTCGAGCTCGGTCCCGGCCTGGCCGGCGGCGTCGAGGCGGCGCTCGACCGCCGCCCAGACGCCCTCGACGCGCACGCTCACGGTCTCGACGGCTCCCCGGAGCGCTCGTCGATCCGGCGCTGGATCGCCGCGTACACCGATGGCCGGGCCGGCGTCCGGCGCTTGGAGGCGACCAGGTTGCCGAGGAACCCCCCCGCGAACAGCGCGACGGCCACGAACGCCGCCACCTCGCCCCAGGAGAACCCGCCGTCGGAGGTGGGGGCGGCGAGGGACCGCGTCGTGGACGTCGAGGCGCCGGCGTCGTCGGTCGCCGTCAGCCGGAACCG
>JBHGAT010000062.1:0-11749 GCA_041946645.1 Candidatus Velamenicoccus archaeovorus
TCCACGGCCTTCTCGATCGGTACGCTCGACGAGCAGGCGTGGCGCAGCACGGAGCCGGGCACCCCGCACCCCCGCGCGCGGATCGAGGCCGTGGCCGCGCTCAACGCGGCGGGCGTCCCCTGCGGCGTGCTGATGGCTCCGATCCTCCCGGGGATCACCGACCATCCGCGGCAGCTCCGCGAGGTCGTCCGGGCCGCGCTCGACGCGGGCGCCACGCACGTCTCGCCGATCCTGCTGCACCTGCGCCCCGGGGTCCGCGAGGAGTTCCTCCCGTGGCTCGAGGCGCACCATCCCGATCTGGTCGAACGGTACCGGGGGACGTACCGGCGGGCGTACGCGCCGCCGGCCGACCGGCGGGCGCTCGCTCGGAGGGTGAGCGGGATCGTCCGGGCCCTCGGGGGCGTCCGTGCGGCGCCCCCCGGCGCCCCCGACCGCTGGCACGAGCATCCCGGCGATGCGGGCCCGGTGCCACAGCAGCTCACGCTGGCGTGAGGGACGCCATCGGCTACCCTTCGGCCCATGAGGGGTGTGGACCGGCTGCTCGAGCTCCAGGACATGGACTCCGCGATCGACCGGCTGACCTCGCGCCGGCGTCAGCTCGAGGAGGGGGAGGAGCTCCGCGCGGCCCGGACCCTGATGGAGGAGGCGGAAGGCCGCCTCGGCGAGGTCCGCCTGGCCATGGACACCGTGACCCGGGATCAGCAGCGGCTCGAGCACGAGATCGACACCATGACCCAGAAGGCGGCGGCGGAGGAGAAGCGCCTCTACGACGGCAGCATCGCGAATGCCAAGGAGCTCGCGGCGCTCCAGCACGAGATCCAGAGCATCCGCGATCGGCGCTCCCGCACCGAGGACGAGCTCCTGGAGCAGATGCAGCAGCGCGAGGAGCTCGAGGCCCGAACGGAGCGGGCGCAGGCGGAGGTGGAAGAGGCCCGGGCCCGCGTGGACGCCCTCGGGGGCGACGCCCTGAGGGAGCTCGAGGGGATCGAGGCCGAGCTGGCCGCGCTGCGCCGCGACCGTGAGGCGCTGCTGCCGGCGTTCGACGAGGAGCTGCTCGAGCTCTACGAGGAGCTCCGAGCGCAGAAGAAGGGCGTCGCGGCGGCCCGGCTGGTCGACGGGGTCTGCCAGGCGTGTCACGAGCAGCTGTCGGCCATGGAGCTCGACCGTCTCAAGCGGACGGACGGCGTGAAGAGGTGTGAGTACTGCCGGCGGATCCTGATCTTCGGCTGATCGTCGCCACCGACGGCGCGGCGCGAGGCAACCCCGGTCCGGCGGGCATCGGCGTCGTCGTCTCCACCCCCGGCGGCGACGTCCTGGCGACCATCGCCCGCGGCATCGGCGTGGCCACCAACAACGTGGCCGAGTACACGGCGGCCATCGAGGGGCTCCGGCGGGCCCGGGAGCTCGGTGCCACCGACGTCCTGCTGCGCTCGGACAGCCACCTGCTGGTCGAGCAGCTCTCGGGGCGCTACCGGGTCAAGAACGCCCGGCTCCAGCGGCTCCACACGGAGGCTCGGCAGGTGGCCCGGGGCTTCCGGCGCATCCGCTACCAGCACGTGCCGCGCGAGCGGAACCGGGACGCCGACCGGCTGGCCAACGAAGGGGTGGACGAGTGGCTGGCCGCCGAGGGAGCTACCTGGAAGCGTCCGGAGGGGCCGGCGACGCTGTGGGAGGAACCCCCGACGGGGTGATCCGGCGGGCCATGGGGAAGGCGAAGTCGAGCCGCCGGCCGTCGGCCGTGCGGTAGGCGAGGACGAGGATGCGACCTCGCGGCGAGGGCTGGAGCGGGAACGCCGCGAGGCCGGCCACCGTGGCGCCGTCGGGCACGCGCTCGAGCGAGGCCGTGACCACGCCGTGCCGGCGAGCGGTCTCCCCGTCGTTCTCCACCAGGAGCACCGCTCCGCCCGCCAGCCGGATCGGCGCGCCGGTACGGTTCCGTACCAGGACGTTGAACTGCCAGTTGGGGGTGAACCGGAAGAGGGAGTCGAGCCGGAGCGTCACGCCGTGCCGCTCCTGCTGCAGCCCGTCGAACAGCTGGATCCCCCCGTCCATCGACGCGCCGTCGCGGGTCGCGTCCAGGACCTTCCAGTCGGCGCGGCCCACTCGGATCAGCGTCACCGGACCGTCCAGGATCCGGGTGCGCCGGAACGGCCGGTCGCCCACCGGATCGAAGGCGAACGTCACGGAGGCGCCGAGCTCGAGCCGCGCCCCGACCCCGCCCTGCACCGGGACGATCCCGACCAGCTCGATCGACCGCACCTCCACGCTCGCTCCGATCGTCCCCCGGAACTCGCCGTTCTGGATCGCGAGCCACCGCACCCATTCGGTGAGCTTGGGACCGGCCACCATGGCCGAGAGCGCTGCACCGCCGTCGGCGGGAGCCTCGGCGTAGGCCCGGACGAAGTCGAGCACCGTCTGGCGCGCGGCCACGACGTCCGGCCCGATCCCCGCTCCCACCTGCTCGAGCGCGAGGGGGCTCGCGGGCCGGTGACCGGTGGGCGCACAGGCCCCCGCGAGCAGGGCGAGCAGAGCCGAGGCTGCGAGGAGGCGCATCAGGGGTCCCGATGATAGCGAGGCCTGCCTCCCAGGGGGACCGGGCGAACACGGTGGCGGACCGCGTAGAGTGGAGGGGTGAGCCGATCGAGCGTGTACCGGACGGAGCAGGGCAGGACGATCCGGATCACCGAGTCGGACGACGGCGGCCTGCGGGTCGAGCAGCTCGAGGGCGAGGGATGGGTCCAGACGTCCACCAGGCTGGCCGGGCTCCGTCTGTCCCCCAGCACGTCCAAGCTCTCGGCCAAACAGGTGGCCAACCTCCCGCCGTAGGGCGGTGGGTCCGACCCTATACTCTGGGGCGGAGGAGCCGGCCGGGCGGCCGCGGCCGGGAGACCGGTCGAGGAAAGTCCGGACTCCACAGGGCAGGGTGCTGGGTAACGCCCAGGCGGGGTGACCCGCGGATAGCGCCACAGAGAGCAGACCGCCCCGCGAGGGGTAAGGGTGAAACGGTGAGGTAAGAGCTCACCAGCGGATCGGGTGACCGGTCCGGCTCGGCAAGCCCCACCCGGAGCAAGGCCAAGCAGGGAGCGTTCGAGGGCGGCCCGTCCGATGCTCCCGGGTCGGCCGCACGAGCGGCGCTCGTGGTACCGGGGCGCCGCCGGGGCCCCGCGGCGACGCGGGGCTCAGAGAGATGGTCGCCACCGGCCCAGCGGGCCGGGACAGGATCCGGCTTACAGGCCGGCTCCTCCACCTCCTCCTCCTTCGGATGGGGGACACTCCGGTCAATGACCCCATCGCACGCCCACCACCAGCTGGACGACCTGGCGGGACGGTTCGCCGAGCTGCGACGCTCCCTGGGCTGACCGGGTCCCGGTCGACCCTCAGCCGGCCAGCGCGGGGTTGGCCTCGAGCGCGCGGCGGAGCTGGGTGCCGGCGTGGTACGAGCTGCGGACCAGCGGGCCGGCCTCGACGTGGGCGATCCCCAGCGACTCGCCCACGCGCTCGTGCTCGGCGAACTCCTCCGGCGGGACCCACCGGTCGACCGGCAGATGGAGCTGCGACGGCTGCAGGTACTGCCCCATCGTCACGAGGTCGCAGCCCGCCTCGGCCGGTCGTAGCCGAACGCCGGGCGGATCCGGTCATGCAGCCGCCGGACCGTCTCGAGGTTGTGCGCGAACACGTCCGGCCCGGCCTCGAGCACGGTGGCGATGTCGCGCTCGCCGCCCTTGAAGTCGCTCGGCAGCACCTCGATGCCACAGCCCGGGACGGCCTCGCGGATCGCTCGGATCGCGGCCGCCCAGATGCGGGCCCCGCCGTCCTCGAGGTCGTCGCGGGCCACCCCGGTCAGGACGACGTACCGAAGGCCCATGACCTTCACCGCCCGGGCGATCCGGGCCGGCTCCTCCTCGTCCACCGGGTCGGGCTTGGCCGTCATCACGTCACAGAAGCCACAGCGGCGGGTACACCTGTCACCGAGGATGAGGAACGTGGCCTCGCGGGCCTCCCAGCACTCGCCGATGTTCGGGCAGCTCGCCTCCTCGCAGACCGTATGGAGCGACAGGCCTCGCATCAGCCCCTTGAGCTCGGTGTAGTTCGGGCCGGCCGGCAGGCGGGCCTTGAGCCACGGCGGCTTGCGCATCCCCGGCGCGTTCACGCCGGTGGAGCCGGTGCCCACGATGGGCAGGTACAGCCGTCGTCCGTGCGGGTTGTGGTCGGACGCCATCGTGCTCCGAGTCTATCGGCCGCGCGCGTTGCGGCGGTGCCTCGGCGGGTGGAGATGGTCGCTCAGAAGCGGGCCAGCTCGAGCATCCGGGCGTAGATCCGCTCGGTATCGGGCATGAACGCGTGCTCGAGCGAGGCCGCGAACCCCATGGCCGGCACGTCGGGGCCGCCGATCCGGACCAGCGGACCGTCCAGGTCGAACATCGCCTCCTCGGCGATCGTGGCGACGATCTCGGCGCCGGCGCCGTAGGTCCGGTTGTCCTCGTACACGACCATGGCCTTCCCCGTTTTCCGGACGGAGGCCAGGATCGTCTCCTTGTCCAGGGGGGCGATCGTGCGCACGTCCACGACCTCCGCCGAAAGCCCCTGCTCCTCGGCCAGGCGCTGCGCGGCCTCCAAGCAGTGGTGGAGCATCAGGCCGTAGGCGATGACGGTGAGGTCGGTGCCCTCGCGCTTCACGTCGGCCGTGCCGATGGGGACGGCGAACGGCTCGTCCGGGACCTCGCCGGTGATCAGCCGATACGTCTTCTTGTGCTCGAGGAACAGCACGGGATCGGGGTCGCGGATCGCCGAGCGCAGGAGCCCGGCCGCGTCCGCCGGGGTCGAGGGCGCCACCACCTTGAGCCCCGGCACGTGGCCGTAGAAGGCCTCGATCGACTGCGAGTGGTACAGGGCGCCGTGCACCCCGCCGCCCCACGGGCACCGGACCACCATGGGGAGCCCGAACTCGCCGTTCGAGCGGTAGCGCATCCGCGCGGCCTCGGAGACGAGCTGGTCGAAAGCGGGGTGGATGAAGTCGGCGAACTCGATCTCGGCCACGGGCAGCAGACCGTGGAGGGCCATCCCGATCGCCACCCCCACGATGCCCGACTCGGCCAAGGGGGCATCGATCACCCGGCGTTCGCCGAACTCATCCAGGAACCCCTGCGTGATGCGGAACACGCCGCCGCGCGCGCCCACGTCCTCGCCGATCACCACGATCCGGTCGTCCGCCGCCATCTCGTCGTGCAGCGCGTCGTGGATCGCGGTGACCACGTTCTTCTCCGTCATCTCACGGCTCCGCGAAGAGATGACGCTCGAGCGTGGCGGGGTCGGGGTCCGGCGCGTTCCAGGCCTCGTCGACGGCGCGATCGATCTCGGTCTTGACCTCCGCCGTCATCGCCAGGATCCGTTCCTCGTCGAGGATGCCCCGCTCCTTCAGGTAGGTGCCGAACCGGAGCAGCGGGTCCTGGTGCCTGGCCTCCTCGACCTCCTCGCGCGTCCGGTAGGTGCGGTCGTCGTCGTCGGAGGTGTGGGGCTGGAACCGGTAGGTCTTGGCTTCGATCAGCGTGGGGCCCTCGCCGGCCCGGGCGCGCTCGACCGCGGTCTTCATCGCGCCGTAGCACGCCAGCACGTCGTTGCCGTCGACGACCACGCCGGGGAAGCCGTACCCGGCCGCGCGGTCGGCCACGTCCCGGACGGCCATCTGCTTCTTCTGCACCACCGAGATCGCGTACTGGTTGTTCTCGCAGACCCAGATCATCGGGAGCCGGTGGATGCCGGAGAAGTTCAGCCCCTCGTGCCAGTCGCCCTCGCTGGTGGCGCCCTCGCCGAACCAGCAGGCCACCACGGCATCCTCGTTGCGGTACTTGACCGCGTAGGCGATGCCGGCCGCGTGCGGGATCTGCGTCCCGATGGGCGACGAATGCGAGATCACGTTCAGACGGCGCGACCCCCAGTGCGAGGGCATCTGCCGTCCGCCCGAGGACGGATCCTCGGCCTTGGCGAAGAGCCCCAGGAAGATGTCCTTGGGCGTCATGCCGGCGGCCAGCACCACGGCCACGTCTCGGTAGTACGGGAGCCAGATGTCGCGGCCGCGCTCGAGCGCCCACGCCGTGCCCACCTGGCACCCCTCGTGCCCCGACACCGGCACGACGAAGGGCGCCTTGCCCTGCCGGTTCAAACGGAAGGCGGCCTCGTCGCAGAGACGGGCCGCCACGATCGTTCGGTACATGGAGAGGAGGTCGTCGGCCCCGAGGCCCAGGGCCTCGTGTGAGGTGTCCGACGTCACTCGGGTCGCCACATCGCCCTCCTCGGCCGAGTCTAGCATCCGTCCCCTGCCTGCCCGGTCGGCCAACGCTACGCTTCCGGGCCGGGATGCCACGACCCCTCGATCGATCGTCGCGGACGCTCGAGCTCGTCCGCGAGCTCGTCCCGGACGGGGCTCGGGGCGACGAGCCGGCCGCGCCTCTGTCCGACCTGCGCTTCGACTCGGTGGCGTTCGGGGAGCCGATCCCGGTGCAGGGGCTCGCCGGGGCCGCAGCCCGGCGCCGAGAGACCATGGGCCTGACCGGGGAGCTCCGCGCCCGGGTCCGCGATCTCCGGGACGGCGCCGTGTTGTCGTAGGGTACCCCCCCAGGGTATGCTCGGTCCCGTCCGGAGGGCGAGCCTGGAGGCGACATGGCCGGCTACAGCGCCAACAAGAAGGGACTGCTCGACCGCCTGCGCAGGATCGAGGGCCAGGTCCGCGGGCTGCAGCGCATGGTCGAGGAGGACAAGTACTGCATCGACATCCTCACGCAGGTCAACTCGGCGACGGCCGCGCTGAAGGCGGTCGGGATGGGCTTGCTCGACGAGCACGTCCGCCACTGCGTGAAGGAGAGCATCGAGACCGGCGAGGGCGACGAGAAGGTCGAGGAGCTGCTGGCGGCGGTGGCGCGGTTCGCCGGGAGGCCGGCGTGAGCACCACGTTCCGGCGCGACGGCGACGACGTGTCGGAGGCCGTCGACGAGGTGCGCCTCGACGTTCTCGGCATGACCTGCGGGTCCTGCGCCGCGCGGGTGGAGAAGACCCTGAACGAGCGGCCCGGGGTCGAGGCCGCGGTCAACTTCGCCACGGGCGAGGCGGTCGTCCGGCTGACGGACGGCGCCCCGTCGCTCGAGACCCTGCGCGAGGCCGTCCGAGCGCGGGGCTACGACCTCCGGCTGCACGTGGACGAGACGGCCGAGGCGGCTCGCCGCGAGGAGCGCTCGTGGTTGCTGCGCATGGCCGTGGCCTGGCCGCTCGGCATCGCCACGATGGTCCTGTCGATGGCGTTCATGGACCAGCCGTGGGCCCGATGGACGGCGTTCGCGCTGGCCACCCCGGTGCAGCTCTACGGGGGCTGGCCGTTCCTGCGGGGGGCGGCGGTCCGGGCTCGGTCCCGGACGGCCAACATGGACACGCTGATCGCCGTCGGCACGCTGTCCGCCTACCTGTACTCGGTGTGGGCGCTGGCCGGCATGGAGGACCTGTACTTCGACAGCTCGGCGGTGATCGTCGCGTTCCTCCTGCTCGGGCGGTGGCTCGAGGCTCGGGCCAAGGGCCGCGCCGGCCAGGCCGTCAAGCGCCTGCTCGAGCTCGGCGCCAAGGAGGCCCGGGTCGTCCGCGGCGACAAGGAGCTCCGCGTACCGGTCGACGCCGTGAGACCGGGGTGGGTCCTGCGGGTCCTCCCGGGGGAGAAGATCCCCACCGACGGGCGGGTCCTGGAGGGCTCGTCCTCGGTGGACGAGTCGATGCTGACCGGGGAGTCGGTGCCGGTGGAGAAGGGCGTCGGCGATCCGGTGGCCGGCGCCACGGTCAACCTGGACGGGATGCTCCTGGTCGAGGCCACCCGGGTCGGGAGCGACACCGCGCTCGCGCAGATCGTGCGGCTGGTCGCCGAGGCGCAAGGCTCCAAGGCGCCGATCCAGCGCCTGGCCGATCGGGTGGCCGGGGTGTTCGTGCCCATCGTCCTGGGGATCGCGCTCGTCACCGCGCTGGCCTGGTTCGCGGCGAGCGGGGGGAGCCTCCGGGACGCGCTCGTTCCGGCGGTCGCCGTGCTGATCATCGCCTGCCCGTGCGCGCTCGGCCTGGCCACCCCGGCCGCGATCATGGTCGGGACCGGCCGTGGTGCCCAGCTCGGGATCCTGATCCGCGGGGGCGAGGTGCTGGAACGCTCCCGGGCGATCGACGTCGTGGTGTTCGACAAGACGGGGACCCTCACCGAGGGCCGCATGGTGCTCGAGGACGTGGTGGGCGACCCGCGGACGCTGGCGCTGGCGGCGGCCGCCGAGGTCTCGAGCGAGCACCCCATCGCTCGCGCCGTCGTGACCGGCGCGGCCGAGCGCGGCGTGGACGTCCCCGAGGCCACGGCGTTCCGATCGGCTGCGGGTCGGGGCGTGCGGGCCACCGTGGCGGGGACGGACGTGGTGGTCGGACGGCGTGCCCACCTCGAGGCCGAGGGCCTTGCGGTCCCGCCCGAGCTGATCGGGGCCGCGGCCCGGCTCGAGCGCGAGGGCAAAACGGTGTTCTGGGCCGGCTGGGACGGCGCCGCGCGGGGCGTGCTGGCCGTGGCCGACCGGATCAAGCAGGGCGCGGCCGAGACCGTGGCCGCCCTGCACGGCATGGGCGTCGAGGTGGCCATGATCACCGGCGACAACGCCGAGACCGGCCGGGCCGTCGGCCTTCGGGCCGGGATCGACCGCGTGCTCTCGGAGGTCCGGCCGGGGGCGAAGGTGGAGGAGATCCGCCGGCTCCAGGCGGGCGGTCGGGTGGTGGCCATGGTCGGCGACGGGATCAACGACGGGCCGGCGCTGGCGCAGGCCGATCTGGGGATCGCGCTGGGCACCGGGACGGACGTCGCGATCGAGGCCTCCGACATCACGCTGATCGCCGGCGACCTCCGCGGTGTGGTGCGCGCGATCGCGCTCTCGCGCAGGACGTTCCGCACGATCGCGGAGAACCTGTTCTGGGCGTTCGGCTACAACGTGGTGCTGATCCCGCTGGCGGCACTGGGCTTCCTGAGCCCGATCGTCGCCGGCGGCGCGATGGCGATGTCCTCGGTCTCGGTGCTGGCCAACTCGCTCAGGCTCAAGCGGTTCCGAGGGTGACGGGTACAGTGGTACGGAGCGGAAAGGTGATGTGGTGATGGAGATGGCCCAGGGCACACAGGTCGTCGTCGACGTGACCGACGCCGACTTCATGGAGCAGGTGGTCGAGGAGTCCAAGGAACGCCCCGTCGTGGTCGACCTGTGGGCCGCGTGGTGCGGGCCCTGCCGGACGCTGGGTCCGATCCTCGAGCGCGTGGCCGAGGAACGCGGCGGGAGCTTCCGCCTGGCCAAGCTCGACGTCGACGCCAACCCCTACACGGCCTCGCAGTTCGGCGTGCAGAGCATCCCCACGGTCATCGCGTTCAAGGACGGGCGGCCGGTCGACGGCTTCGTCGGCGCGATCCCCGAGCCTCTGGTGAACGAGTTCATCGACCGGCTGCTGCCGACCGAAGCCGACGTGGTGGCCAAGGAGGCGGAGGAGGAGGAGCGCTCGGGCGACGTCGAGGACGCCGAACGCCGGTACCGGGAAGCCCTCGAGGCCGACCAGGGCAACCGCTCCGCGCGACTCGGGCTCGGCCGCATCCTGGCCGAGCGGGCCGCGTTCGACGAGGCGCGTCAGACCCTGATGCCGTTGCTGCCCGACGCCGACGCCGAGCGCCTGCTGGCGTCGATCACCGTGTCCGAGTGGGCCGACCTGCGGGAGAACGGCACCCTGGCCTCCGCGAAGCGCCTCGCGGCCCAGGGCAGGTGGCGCGAAGCGCTCGACGGGATGCTCGGTGCGCTCCGCGACGATCCCGATGCCCGCCAGGCCATGCTCGAGGTGTTCGAGGTGCTCGGCGACGAGGACCCGCTGGTCGTCGACTACCGCCGCAAGCTCGCGAACGCCCTGTTCTGAGGAGCGCCGTGGCCGAGATCCACGACCGGATCCGCGACTGGTGGGACGCCGACGCTGCCGTCTACGACCACTCGCCGTCGCACGCCGCCTCCGACCCGGTGGAGGCCGCGGCATGGCGAGCCGCCATGGAGACGGCGCTCCCGCCCCGGGGAGCCTCCGTCCTCGACGTGGGCGCCGGCACGGGGTCGATGACGCTGCTCGCGGCCGAGCTGGGCCATCGGGTCACCGCGCTCGACCTGTCGCCGGCGATGCTCGAGCGGGCCCAGATCAAGGCGGCCGAGCAGGCCGTCCAGGCGACGTTCGTGGTGGGGCCGGCCGAGGAGCCCCCGGCCGGCCCCTTCGACGCGGTGATGGAGCGGCACATGCTCTGGACGCTCCCCGATCCCGACCGCGCCCTCCGCGCTTGGCGTGAGGTGGTCACCCCCGGCGGACGGCTGGTGCTGTTCGAGGGGCTGTGGGGGCGGAGCGGCCTGGCGCAGCGGGTGCGCGATGCGGCGGCCGACGCCCTGCGGCGCGTCTACGGGATCCCCCACGACCACCACGCCGAGTACGACGCCGAGGTGCTGGCGCAGCTCCCGCTGGCCCGGCTGCCCTCGGCCGAGCCGCTGATCCACGCCGTCTACCGTGCGGGCTGGCGGGCCGTGCGGGTCCGGCGGCTGCGCGACGTCGAGTGGGCGCGCCGCATCGCGTCCCGGCCGGTGCTCGGCCGGCTCGAGCAGATCCCCCAGTACGCCCTCATCGCCGACGCGTAGCGCTCCGCGGGACGGTCATCGCCGCGCGCGTTCGCACCACCAGACCTCGGTCACGTAGGGGAAGTCGAACCGCCCGCGCCCGGCGAGCTGCGGGTGCGTGCGGGTGAGCTCGAGCACCCGGTCGCGCACGAGCGCGCGCTCCTCCGGCTCGAGCGCGCCGATGAAGCTCGTCGACAGGACCCGGTCGACCAGGCCGTCCGGCGTGGTCCGGTGCGCGAACGGGAACCGCTCCACGCGCAGCGGGCCGAACGCCGAGGTCCGGTCGAAGGCCTCCCGCCAGCGTCCCGACCGATGCCTGGGCGCGTCGCCGGCGTAGGGGTCGAGGATCCGCGTGATCGTGGCCACCCAGTCGACCGACTGGTCCCGCACGTTCCACACCAGACCGAGCCGGCCGTCCGGGCGCAGGACGCGGGCGAGCTCGGTCAGCGCTCGGTCGCCGTCGAACCAGTGGAACGCCTGCGCCACCGTCGCGGCGTCGACCGACCCGTCCTCGAGCGGGATGGCTTCGGCGGCGCCGGCCAGCGCTCGCGCTCGCGGCACGCGGCGTTCGAGCGTCGACCGCATCGCGTCGACCGGCTCGACGGCCACGACGTCGGCACCGGTGGGCTCGAGCAGCGCGGTGAGCTTGCCCGTGCCCGCCCCGAGGTCGAGCACGGTCGCCCCGGGCACGATCCGCAGCACCTCGATCAGGTGCGCGACCGCCGCCGCCGGGTAGCCGGGGCGTCCGCGCTCGTACGCGTCGGCGACCGCCTCGAACCCCCGGGCCGCGGCCGGATGGATCCCGCTCACGAGGCTGCCGGGAGGACCGAGAAGGCCGCCGCCTCCTCGGCCGCCGAGCGCAGCTCGATCCCGAAGATCCGCTCGAAGTGGCGGAGCACCGGGATCACGGCGTCCGCCACATCGATGCTCCGACCGCCCAGCCCCGAGAGCGACGCGACGCCCTCGTCGGGCAACCCGCACGGCACGATCGCGTCGAACCACGACAGGTCGGTGGTGCAGTTGAGGGCGAAGCCGTGGAGCGTCACCCGGGCGCGCATCAGGCGCACGCCGATCGC
>JBHGAT010000063.1:0-8117 GCA_041946645.1 Candidatus Velamenicoccus archaeovorus
GCCCGCGATCCGGACGCGATCGCATCGGAGGACGCCTGCGGCGTCTTCGCGCTCCGGGGGCTGGTCGAGGCGGCCCGCCGCGACGACCGGTCGATCCGGCTGCTCGATCTACGGACGTCCGCCGACACCGCGGGGGATCCCCGGCGGGTGGTCGGCTACGGGGCGTTCGCGGTGGCCTGAGCGGCACCGCCGGGTACGCTGGGCCGGATGGGCGCCTACGACCTCTCGGCGGCCGAGCTGTGCGAGCTCCTGGAGGCCTGGGGCGAGCCGGCGTTCCGCGCCCGGCAGGTGTTCGCGCAGCTGTGGCGTCGTGCGGCCGCGTACGACCGGATGAGCGAGCTCCCGCGAGGCCTCCGCGAGCGGCTCCAGCGCGAGCTCCCGGCGGGGGTCGAGGTCCTCGACGAGCGGCAGACCGATCGCGGCGCCACACGGAAGGCCCTCCTGCGCTTGAACGGGCGGCACCTGGTCGAGGCCGTGCTGATGGGCTACCGGGACCGGGTCACGGTCTGCGTGTCGACGCAGTCGGGGTGCGCGATGGGCTGCGGGTTCTGCGCCACCGGGCAGATGGGGCTGCGGAACAACCTCACCGCCGGTGAGATCGCCGCACAGGCCGTATGGGGTCGGCGCGAGGCGGCGCGGCTGCCCGCCTCCACGCCCCGGCGGCTCACCAACGTGGTGTTCATGGGCATGGGCGAGCCGCTCGCCAACGAGCGGCACACGTTCGGCGCGATCGAGAAGCTCACGGATGGGGCGGGCTTCGGGCTCGGCGACCGCCACCTCACGGTCTCGACGGTCGGCGTGGTCCCGGGGATCCGCCGGCTGGCCGAGCGGTTCCCCCGGGTGGGGCTCGCGGTGAGCCTGCACGCCGCCGTGGACGAGCTGCGGGACCGGCTGGTCCCGGTCAACCGCCTGTGGCCGCTCGCCGAGCTCGAGGCCGCGGTGGCGGAGTGGCGCGGACGGACCCGGCGCCGTCCGTCGATCGAGTGGGCCATGATCGACCGCGTGAACGACACGGCCGAGCAGGCCGCGGCGCTGGCACCGATCGCCCGCCGGCTCCATGCGCACGTGAACCTGATCCCGCTCAACCCCACGCCGGGGTACCCGATGCAGCCGAGCTCGCCCCGGCGCATCGCCAGGTTCGCCGGGGTGCTCGAGCGGGCCGGCGTGAACGTGACCGTCCGCGACACCCGGGGCCGGGGCATCGAGGCCGCCTGCGGCCAGCTGCGCTCCGAGCACGATGCCGCCTCGCACGGCGTGGCCCGTCCGGTGGAGGTCACGCGTCAGTCGCGGTTGCGCAGGGCGTCGGCCGCGAGCGTGAAGTAGCGCAGCAGGGCCTCGGCCGCCGCCGGTGGGGGCGCCACCGAGGCCACCGCCGCGCGCATGCAGGCCAGCCAGCGGTCGCGGGCGTCGGCGTCGATCGCGAACGGCGCGTGCCGCATCCGCAGCGCCGGGTGGCCGCGCTCCTCGGTGTACGTGGTCGGCCCGCCCCAGTACTCGGCCAGGAAGAGCGTGAGCTTGCGCCGTGCCTCGGTCAGGTCCTGCGGCTCCGGGTACAGGGAGAGGAGCGACGGGTCGGCAGCCACACCCTCGTAGAACCGGTCCACGAGCGCCTCGAAGAACGGCATCCCCCCCACGGCCTCGTACAGCGTCGTCCCCTCCGTCACGCGGGTGAGTGTACGGGGCGGCCGTTCGACGGCCCTCGGGCCTCGTCGTGAGGTGATGTTAACGTGAGCGTCAGGTATCCGCGGACCTGAGGGGAACGGAGGACCATGCAGACCCGCCGCAGGGCACACGACCGCTACAAGTGGACGGCGCTGTCGAACACGACCCTGGGCGTGTTCATGGCGCTCGTGGACTCGTCGATCGTGATCATCTCGCTCCCGGCGATCTTCCGCGGGATCGGGCTGAACCCGCTCGATCCCGGCAACATCGGGTACCTGCTGTGGATCCTGATGGGCTACCTCGTCGTGACGGCGGTCCTGGTCGTCACGTTCGGGCGGATCGGCGACATCTTCGGACGCGTCCGGATGTACAACCTGGGGTTCCTGGTCTTCACGATCGGCTCGATCCTGCTCTCGCTCACGTGGAGCACCGGGCCGGCCGGAGCCACCGAGCTGATCGTGTTCCGGATCGTCCAGGGGATCGGCGGCGCCCTGTTGTTCGCCAACTCCACGGCCATCCTCACCGACGCCTTCCCGGTCGACGAGCGCGGGATGGCCATGGGCGTGAACATGATCGCCGGCATCGTGGGGTCGTTCGTGGGGCTGGTGGTGGGAGGTGTGCTCGCCGACCTGCACTGGCGCCTGGTGTTCTGGGTCAACGTGCCGTTCGGCGCGTTCGGCACCGTGTGGGCCTACGCGAAGCTCCGTGAGGTCGGCCACCGGACCCCGGCCCGGATCGACTGGTGGGGGAACCTCACGTTCGGCGTCGGGCTGATCATGGTGCTGGTGGGCATCACCTACGGGATCCAGCCGGCCGGCGGGCACACGATGGGGTGGACGAGCCCGTTCGTGCTGGCGACGATCGTGGGCGGCGTCGCGCTGCTGCTCCTGTTCTGCTGGATCGAGCTGCACGTCGAGCAGCCGATGTTCGACCTGCGGCTGTTCCGGATCCGGGCGTTCACGGCCGGCAACGGCGCCGGGCTCCTCTCGTCGATCGGCCGCGGGGGGCTGCAATTCATGCTGGTGATCTGGCTCCAGGGCATCTGGCTCCCGCTGCACGGCTACAGCTTCGTGAGCACGCCGCTGTGGGCGGGGATCTACATGCTGCCGGTCACCGGCGGGTTCCTGCTGGCGGGTCCGGCAGCGGGGTGGCTCTCGGACCGGTACGGGGCCCGCCCGTTCGCGACGGGCGGCATGGTGCTGGCGGCGGTGACGTTCGGGCTGCTGATGCTGCTGCCGGCCGACTTCTCGTACCCGGTGTTCGCGCTCCTCCTGTTGCTGAACGGGATCGGGTTCGGCCTGTTCGCCGCGCCCAACACGACCGGCGTGATGAACAGCGTGCCGGCCCGCCAGCGGGGGGCGGCCTCGGGCATGCGAGCCACGTTCCAGAACAGCGGGATGCTCCTTTCCATCGGCGTGTTCTTCTCGCTGATGATCGTGGGGCTCGCCTCGACCCTGCCCACGACGATGCGGTCGCAGCTGGTCGCGCACCAGGTCCCGGCGCAGGTCGCCGAGCGCGTGGCCAACCTCCCACCGGTGGGGAGCCTGTTCGCGGCGTTCCTCGGCTACAACCCGATGCGCACCATGCTCGGGCCGGTCCTGCCGTCGCTCCCGCACGCGCAAGCGGCGTTCCTGACCGGGAAGCGGTTCTTCCCCGAGCTGATCTCGGGGCCGTTCATCCACGGGCTGCGGATCGCGTTCACCGCGTCGCTGCTGATGTGTCTGATCGCGGCGGTGGCGTCGTGGCTCCGGGGCGGGAAGTACGTCCACGAGGAGGCGGGGGTGGCGGCGTTCGGCGCGCCGGTGGGCGAAGATGCCGAGCCGGGCGAGGGCCCGGAGCCGGAGGAGTGGGTGCCGGCATGAGCGCGACGAGCTACCGGATCGGCGAGGTCGCGGAGCGGGCGGGTGTCACCCCCCGCACCCTCCGCTACTACGAGGAGCTGGGGCTGCTGGCGCCGGCGGGCCACAGCCCGGGCGGCGCGCGGCGCTACTCGGACGAGGACGTTGGGCGCGTGCTGCGGATCCGCGAGCTCCAGGAGCTGATGGGGTTCGACCTGCAGGCGATCCGCCGGATCGTGACCGCCGAGGCCCGTCTCCAGCAGCTCCGGGCCGAGTACCGGGCCGGGGTGGACGTCTCGCGCCGGCGCGAGATCGTGCAGGAGGCCATCCGCATCAACGACGAGCTGCGGGCCGAGGTCAGGAGCAAGCTCGCGCGGATCGAGGGGTTCCTGGACGACCTGAACGCCAAGGCCGCACGCTACCGACGGCTGCTCCGCGAGACGGCCCCCGTGCCCGCCCGGAGCTAGCCGACCGGCGTCGGCGTCGGGCTCGGCAGGGGCGTCGGGGAGGTCCCCGGCGGGGCGGCCGTCCCCGTCAAGCCCGTTCCCGAGGGCGTCGGAGCCGGCGGGCTCGGGCTGAGGTCGCCGAACTCGTCCTGGATCACGTGCCGCGTCACGGTGAGATCGCCGGTCTTCGGGTTCTGCTCGATCACGTCGTACGCGATCAGGACGGGCGGCGTCCCCGGCTGGAAGTACAGGACCTCGGCGGACAGCGGGATGTTGGCCGAGGGCTCGAACGTGGTCAGCGCCGAGGACCCCGTCGTGCCGATCCGCAGGTACAGGGTGCCGTCCTCGACCCGGGAGGCCGTCTCGTGGAAGTGCCCGGACAGGACCAGCGGGACGCGGCCGGCGACCGACCCGGCCATCCGGTCGTCGTGCACGGCCACGACGTCCACGGGTGGCAGCTGCTCGATGTCCGAGAGCACGCGCTCGCCTGCCTTGCGGGCGCGCTGGGCGAAGACGTCGTCGGGGATCGTCCGGGTGATCGACGGCGGGACCGGGTGGCCCAGACCGTAGATCCGGATGCCGTGCAGCAACGTGGTGTTGCCGTCGAGGATCAGGGTGTTCGGCAGCCTCCCCACGGCCCGCTGGAAGGACCGCGAGTCGTGGTTGCCGCGGACCCACACGTACGGGCGATCGAACGCGCGGATGTCCGAGAGCACGAAGTTCTCCGGCGTCGAGCCGAACGACGTCGTGTCGCCCGTGTCGATCACGAAGTCCACGTCGAACCCCTCGGCGATCTGCTGCGCGAACGAGAAGCCCAGCGGGTTCAGGTGCACGTCCGAGATGTGCAGCACCCGGATCTCCCCGGCCCGGCCCACCGGGTTGGTCTGGATCGACGTGTACGCGTTCACGGCACCCTGCAGGACGCGGGCGAGCTGCTCCTGGAAGGCGTCGAGCGCCTGGACCGTGCGACCGGGCGGGATCACCTGCGCGGCCAGCCGGAGCGAGCCGGAGAACGTGGGGGCGCCGAAGGCCCTGGGCCGGAACGTACCCACCGCCAGGATCTCGGTCCCGCCGACCAGGAGCAGGCAGGCCAGGAGCGCCGTCAGCACCCGATGCCAGTCCAGCCGGAAGGCCAGCAGGGCCAGCACGCCGGCGGTGAGCGTGGTCACGCCGAGGACCTTGAGGGCCTCCATCACCACGTCGCGCTTGGCGTCCGCCTCGATCTCGGCCACCAGCGAGTCCAGGCCGCGGTCGGTGATGGCCTGCGTGAGCTCGGGGATCTTGACGTCGAGGAGCGTGGCCGAGAAGCGGAGCGGCGCCCTGTGGGTGTCCGCCGACAGCTCGCCCAGGGGCGGGAGCCGGATGTCCGTGACCCCCCGCCCGAACCCGGAGTCCAGCCGCACCTCGAACGGCCCCATCTCGACCGTGGTGCCGGCCCACACGGCCATCCCCAGCCAGGCGCCGATGGCTCCCACCAGCACCGGGAGCACGATGCGGCCCCACAGGCGAGCCCACGGCGGCACCGAGTGGGGGAGGCAGGGCATGATCTCCCGACCGTACCAGCGCGTGCGGGGCCGGCGTGGGAGGGCGACGGGTCCCCGCAGGGGGAGGGCGGTGGGCCCTAGGGCGGTGGGGGCTTCGGCGTCAGGCTCCGTTCGTGGCCCGGCGCGGCGGGCGGACCTTGCCCCCCGCTCGGCCGCGCCGGCCACCTCGCCGTCCGCCCGGTGCCGGCCGTATCGCCCCGGCGCCTGGCAGGGCGGTGCTTGTTGCTACAGTCGCCGCGGTGCAGCCGACCACCGCCTCCACGTCGCGGACCGTGGCCGTGTTCTCGTCGGTCGCCTCCGTCCTGTTGGTCGGCGTCGTGGCGTCGGTCCCCGGCTCGCCGCTGCAGCCGGTCCTGCCGGGCTCGGCCGGGCCGTTCGGGCCGTTCCGGTGGGGGGCCGAGGTGGTGGGCCTCGACCGGCTGGGGCCGGGAGCGCTGGCCGGGCTGGGGCTGTTCGCGATGGCCTCGGCCGCAGCCGGGTTCCTCCTGGTGCTCCGCGAGGCCTGGCGGGGCCACGTGCGACCCGGAACCGTGCTGTGGCTCGCGGTCGCGTACCACGCGGCGCTGTTCCTGCTGCCGTTGCTGTTCTCGCGCGACGTGTACTCGTACGCGTCGTACGGCCGGATCGCCGGGGTCCATCACGCGAACCCGTACGTGGCCACGCCCTCGGACTTCCCGAACGACCCGCTGGCGCCGTTCATCGGTCCCCGATGGGTCGACACCCCGGCCGTGTACGGACCGCTGTTCACGCTGGTCTCGTCCTGGCTGGTCCGGCTCACCTCGAGCGTGGCCGGGGCCATCTGGACCTTCCGGACGCTGGCCGTCGCGGCGAGCCTGGCCACGCTGGCGGTGGTCGCCCGGGTGAGCCGGCGGGCCTGGCCGGATCGCAGGGCCTTCGCGATCGCCGCGTACGGGCTGAACCCGGTGGTGCTGTTCCAGTCGGCGGCGAGCGGGCACAACGACCTGCTGGTCGCGCTCGCGGTGGTCGGCGCGCTGGCGCTCGTGCACGCGCGGCGGGACGTGTGGGCCACCGCCGCGCTGTCGCTCGGCGCGCTCGTGAAGGCCACGGCGGTCCTGCCCCTCGTGCTCCTGCTGGTGGCCGTGACCGCTCGGGCCGAGCCCGGTCGCCGCATCCGAACGCTCGCGGCCCACGCCGGGGTGGCCGTGGCCCTGGCCCTCGTGTTCGCCGCCCCGTTCCTGAACGCGAGCGACCCGAGCCTCGGCATGGTCGAGCTCGCGGGGCACGAGGGCTGGCTGGCGCCCTCGCGGCTGTTCCGCCGGGTGCTCGCCGCGGTGTCCGGCGACGTCCTCGGCGTGGTGGCCAGGCTCGCGTTCGCGCTGCTGGTGGTGGGCGCCGTCGCGCTGATCGTCCGGTGGACCGCCCGGCGGGGCGCCGCGGTGACGCCGCTCGAGCAGGGCGGCGCGTGGGCCTGGACGCTGCTGCTGTTGATGCTCCTCGGTCCGGTGCTGCTGCCCTGGTACGTGACGTGGGCGCTCCCGCTGGCGTGGTTGCTGCCGCCGGTTCCCCGGACCGTGCTGCTGGGTACCGGCGTGGCCCTCACGCTCTCGCAATGGACGGCCGAGCCCGCCCGGTTCGCGCGGGCCTACGACCTGAACGTCCTGTTCGGGCACTACGTGCTCACGCCGGTGGTCGTCGTGCTGCTCGGGTGGGTCCTGATCGACCTGCGGCGGCGCCTACGCGCGGACGCGGCCTTGCAGGACCAACCGGACGGCGTATCCGCTCGCGCCGGCGAGCGCTGATACCGCGGTCGGTCCGATCGACCCCGTGAGCGGCACCCCGAGCCGCTCGAGGGCCACGCCCGCCAGGATCGCCGCCGCCGCCCCGGCTACGGGGGCCACGGCCAGGGCGCCGGCCGGGTCCAGGCCGGCGGCCCGCATCCACCCGTACCCCATCGCCCCGAGCAGGGCCGCCGCAGCGAGCACGGCCACGAGGACCCCGCCGGGTGACGAGGTGGCGAGCGGGTCGACGGCCCGGGTGGCCGGCGGTGGGTGCTCGTCGCCCACCGCCACGCCCGGCGCGACCTGGACCAGCGTCCCGCCGGTCGCCGCGCAGCCGAGCACCGGGCAGCCCGGCGTGGCGCCGAACCCCGGCCGGTCGAACACGGCCAGCTGGAACAGGAGCCCTCGTCCCCCGTTGCGCTCGAGGGCCTCGCGCGCATCACGCTCGGAGAGATCGACCAGCGCGCGGCGCTGACGGGTGGCCTCGGCCTGCGCGGTGACGCCGTCCCCTGGTGGGACCACCACGTAGACGTCCCGGATCCGGTCGGGCGGCAGGGCCGCACGGAGCACGTTCGCGGCCTGTGTGGCCAGGAACGTCGTGCTCGCGTCCCCCGCGTCCACCCGGAACAGCAGCGGGGTCCCCGGGGGCGTCGCCGCGGCGTACCGGCCGGCGGTGGTCGCCGCGGCCACCTCGCTCGCGTCGACGAACGGCTCCTGCCGCCCCCAGGCGAGGAACGCCCCCGCGACCATGGCCACGGTCAGCCCTCCGGCCGCGGCGGCGGCGAGGACCGGCCGTCGCCCGAGCGACGACCACAGCCGCACCGCGCCGATCCCCGCGAGGATCGGCACCACGTAGCCGAAGGTGAGGAACCGGTCCGCCGGGAACGC
>JBHGAT010000064.1:0-8026 GCA_041946645.1 Candidatus Velamenicoccus archaeovorus
GGCCGAGATCGGGAACGGGCCCGGATCGCGCCCTGGCTATACTCGGAACGACCGAGCCCGACCCTGCCGAGGAGGCCCAGGATGCCCATGCAGTTCCTCTCCGAGGAGTGGACCGCCGAGCTCAACCGGCGCCTCAACGCCGATGAGGAGTTCAAGAAGGGCATCGCCAAGAAGCGGGCCAAGCTGCTGCAGGTGATCGCGACCGGCGACGGCGAGAAGCGGTACTGGATCCACATCGAGGACGGTGCCATCGACATCGGGCTCGGAGACATCGACGCACCGGACGCCACGATCACCGAGGACTACGAGACGGCGGTGGGCATGGCCACGGGGCAGGTGAACGCCGTCTCCGCCTTCATGACGGGCAAGCTCAAGATCTCGGGCAACATGATGATGCTGATGGGCCTGCAGAGCGCGCTGTCGGGGCTGCCCCGCGTGATGCAGGAGATGGACGTCGACTACTGAGCCCCCGGCTCCGGCCGGACGGCGAACGTCGCCGCCGCCCTGGCCAGCAGCGTGCCGTCGCCGCCGACCACGTCCGCCTCGGCGTACCCGAACCGTCGGCCCGCCTTGACCACGCGACCGCGGGCCACGACGGTCCCCGTCCTTCCCGGTGCCAGGAAGGTGATCGACAGCTGGGTGGTCACGTGCGTGTGCCCCGGCTCGAGCACGGTCCGGAGCGCGAGCCCCGTGGCCGTGTCCGCCATCACGCCGAGGAGACCGCCGTGGGCGATCCCCACGAGGTTCATGTGGTGTGGCTGCAGGTCGAGCGCCACGTCCACCCGGCCGGGCTCCACGCGATGGAGCCGCATCCCGATCCAGGTGTGGAAGGCGGAGCTCGCGAACCGCTCGCGCAGGTCGTCCAGCCGCGGATCGCTCGTCAGCGCCTACTCCTTGACGTAGGGCTGACCGTCGGCCGCGGGGATGTGCACCCTCTTGACCACCCCGGCCACCACGAAGATCGTCACGAGGTACGGCGCCATCAGCAGGAACTCGGACGGGATCGGCACCTGGAGGATCGAGAGCTTGGTCTGCAACGAGTCGGCGAACCCGAACACCAGCGCCGCCAGGAACGCTCCCACCGGGTTGTAGCGACCGAAGATCATCGCGGCCAGCCCGATGAAGCCTCGGCCGGCGGTCATGTTCTCGTCGAACCGCCCCACGGAGCCGAGCGTGAAGTAGGCGCCGCCGATGCCCGCCACGATCCCGCCGAGGATCACGTTGCGGTATCGCGTGAACAGGACCCGGATGCCCACCGTGTCGGCGGCCCGGGGGTGCTCGCCGACCGATCGGACCCGCAAGCCCCACCGCGTGTAGAACAGGCCCAGGTAGGACGCCAGCACGATCAGGAACAACAGGTAGATGAACACGTTCTCGTCGAACAGGACGGGTCCGACGATCGGGATCTTCGACAGTCCCGGGATCGCGAACGGCTCGAACCGGCCCGGCGTGTTCAGGTTCTGATGGGCCTCGAGGACCTTGGCCGAGAGGTAGCCGGTGATCCCCAGGGCGAAGATGTTGATCACCGTGCCCCCGATGATCTGGTCCACCCGGTAGCGGATCGACAGCACGGCGAGGACCCACCCCAGGATCCCGCCGATCAGCGCACCGCCCAGGAGCCCCAGCCAGAGGCTGCCCGTGGCGCTCGCGACGATGGACCCGGTGAAGGCCGCGGACAGCAGCATCCCTTCGATGCCGATGTTGATCACGGCCGTCCGCTCGCAGAGGACCCCCGACAGCGCGCCGAACGTGATCGGCACGGAGCGCAGCAAGGTGCTCTCGAGCATGCCCAGGAGGTTGAGCGACCGGTCCCGGGCGGCCCAGGTGAGGAAGGCGAACACGAACAGGAACACGACCACGCCGAGCACCAGGTTCGTGCGCTTGCCGAACCCTCGGGTCAGCTGGACGCCGGCCAGGAAGGCGCACACGGCGGCCAGGACGAACGCGGTGGCCTGGGAGGGGATCACGAGGTCCGGGATCTTCCAGGCGGTGGTTCCGGCGCCCGTCTGGTTGAGACCGAACGTCGTGTCCAGGCCCGAGCTGGCCCCCAGCCCGAACAGCAGCGCGATCGCGACCGCCATGACCAGGAAGAAGATGCCGAGGATCCTGGCCCGGGTGACGGAGACGGGTCGGACCACGGCGGCCGCGGCGGCGCTCACGCCCCGAACCCCTTCATGACGACCTCCAGGCCCTCGGCCCGGCGCGCCTTGATCCGGTAGATCGAGCGCACGAGGGACGGAGCGGCGATGAACACGATCACCAGGGCCTGGATGACCACGACGATGTCCACAGGGGTGGCCGTGGCCGCCTGCATCGACCTCGACCCGGCCCGCAGGGCTCCGAACAGGAACGCCGCTGCCACCACGCCCCACGCGTTGGAGCGACCGAGCAGGGCCAGGGCGATCGCGTCGAACCCGAACCCCGACGAGTAGCCGGGGGTGAGGCTCGGGGACACCGAGAGCAGCTGGTTGGAGGCGCCCAGCCCGGCCAGCCCGCCGGCGAGCGTCATCACCAGGACGAACACGCGCGTCGCGTTGATCCCGGCGGCCTTCGACGCGTCGGCGTTGAACCCCACGGCTCGGAACTCGAACCCGACGGTGGTCCGGTTGATCAGGTAGGCCACCCCCGCCGAGACCACCAGGGCAAGGGCGATCCCCAGGTGCACCCGGAGCGAGGAGCCGAGCAGGTGGGGGAAGGCGTCCACGACCGGCTTGGAGATCGGGTCCGTGCGATCGGGCCGGCGGAAGAAGGTGGTCGACAGGCAGTAGTCGGCCAACCGGTAGGAGATGTAGTTCATCATGATCGTGGTGATGACCTCGTGCGCGCCGGTCTTCGCCTTCAGCAGGCCCGGGATGGCCCCCCAGACGGCCCCACCGAGGAAGCCGGCCAGGACGATCACGATCACGTGGATCGGACCGGGCAGCCAGGTCATCGTGAACCCGGCCATCGAGCCGACGATCGCGCCGACGGTGATCTGGCCCTCGGCGCCGATGTTGAACAGCCCTGCCTTGAAGCCGATCGCCACCGAGAGTCCCGCGAAGATCAGCGGCGTGGCCGTCACGATGGTCTCGGACAGCGGGTTGAGCGCGCGCTGGATCTCGGACCAGCTCCCCGACGTGATGCCCTGCCAGAGCGTCGTCGGGTCCCCGAACGCGCCGGTGAACAGCGCCTTGTAGGACCCGTACACGACGTCCCAGGACGCCCGGAGGGTCTCGAGGGGGTGCCGGAAGAACCCCGCCCAGCTCTGCAGGATCTCCGGGTCCGAGAAGACGATCACGAGCGCGCCGATCGCGAGCGCGGTGATCACCGCGAGCACCGGGACCACCAGCGGGTCCCACCAGTGCTCCTTCTCGGCGGCGGGCTCCTCCGCCGTGGGGGGTGCCTCGGCCCGGGGCGGCGAGACGACCTTCTCGCTCACGACGCCGCCTCCTCCATGGCTCCGGCCATGAGCAGGCCGAGCCGCTCCCGTGTGGCCTCCTCGCGCGGGAGCACGGCCACGATCCGCCCCCGGTACATCACCGCGATCCGGTCGGCGAGCGCCATGACCTCGTCGAGCTCGGAGGAGACGATCAGCACGGCGATGCCCTCGTCCCGCTGATGGACGATCTGTTCGTGGATGTACTCGATCGAGCCCACGTCCAGACCCCGGGTGGGTTGGGCGGCGACCAGCAGCGAGATCGGCCGTGAGAGCTCGCGCGCGACGACGACCTTCTGCTGGTTCCCGCCCGACAGCGTCGAGGCTTGGAGCTCCACGGCCGGCGTGCGGATGTCGAACGCCTGGACCCGCTGCCGCGCCGCCTGGAGCACGGCCCCGGCGTCGCGCACGATCCCCTTGGCGAACGGTGGCTGGTCGTACGTGTCGAGGACGAGGTTGTCGGCGATCGAGAACTTCTCCACCAGCCCGTCGCGCTGGCGGTCCTCGGGCACGTGGGCCACGCCGGCGTCGAGGACCTCGTTGGGCGTGGCGTGGGTGATGTCCCGGCCGGACAGCTCGACCCGGCCCTCGAGCTTGGGGCGGAGGCCCATGAGCGCCTCGACCAGCTCCGTCTGCCCGTTGCCCTGGACGCCGGCCACGCAGACGATCTCCCCGGCCCGAACCTCGAACGACACGCCGTCGACGGCCCGGTGTCCCCGGTCATCGGACACGACCAGGTCGCCGACCCGGAGGACCGGGTCCCGGGGCCGGGCGGCGCCCTTCTCCACGGTCAGCATGACCGTCCGCCCGACCATCATCGCGGCCAGCTCGGCCTCGTCGGTCTCGCCGGGGTGGGTGCTCCCCACCACCCGGCCGCCCCGGAGCACCGTGATGGTGTCCGCGACGGCCAGGACCTCCTTCAGCTTGTGCGTGATGAAGATGACCGACTTGCCGCCCTCCTTGAGCGAGCGCATCACGGCGAACAGCTCTTCCGTCTCCTGCGGCGTCAGCACGGCCGTGGGCTCGTCGAGGATCAGCACCTCGGCCTCGCGGTAGAGCGCCTTCAGGATCTCGACGCGCTGCTGCACGCCGACGGGGATCTCCTCGACCAGGGCGTCGGGCGGCACCTCGAGCCCGTAGCGGGCAGACAGCTCCTCGACCCGGGTCCGAGCACCCCTGCGGTCGATCCATCCGAGCGGGCCGGTGGGCTCGACGCCGAGGATGATGTTCTCGGTCACGGTGAAGACGGGGACCAGCATGAAGTGCTGGTGGACCATGCCGAGCCCCGCCGCGATGGCGTCCCCCGGCCCGTCGAACCTGACCGGACGCTCGTCGATCAGGATCTCGCCCTCGTCCGCGTGATAGAGGCCGTAGAGGACGTTCATCAAGGTGGTCTTGCCGGCTCCGTTCTCGCCGAGCAGCGCATGGATCTCGCCGGCGTCCACCACCAGGTCGACCCCGGCGTTGGCCACCACGCCCGGGAACCTCTTGGTGATCCCCCTCAGCTCGAGCCGCACCGCCGACCTCCCGCGAAGCCCCGGCCCCGCAGATAGGGAGGGGGCGCCGGGTCTCGGCCCGGCGCCCCTCCCACCACCATCACGACCTACAGGTAGTCCTGGTAGTCCGCGGACACGCTCCCGTCGATGATCCCCTGCTTGAGCTCGTCGATCTTGCTCTTCAGGTCCGCCGGGATCTTGCTGTCGAACTCGTGGTACGGGGCGATGTCCACCCCGCCGTTCTCCAGCGTGCCGGAGTAGACGCCCCCCTGGAACGACCCGTCGACGACGGCCTTCATCGAGTCGAAGACGGCGACGTCCATCTTCTTCTCGACGCTGGTCAGGAAGAGCGAGCAGTACTCCGAGGCGCTCACGCAGCCGTCGGTGTCGACCCAGACCAGGTTGACGTTGCCGGCGTCCTGGGCCGCCGCCGCGGCACCGAGGCCCACGGGACCGGCGACCGGCAGGATGATGTCTGCGCCCTCGCCGATCAGGTCCTCGGTCACGCGCCGCCCGTTGTCCTGGTTCTCGAAGTCGCCGGTGAACGTCCCGTTCTGCTTCTTGGCGTCCCATCCCAGGACCTGGACGTCCGTGCCGTTGTCCTGGTTGTACTTCTGGACACCGGCCCAGAACCCGTTCATGAAGATCGACACGGTGGGGATGTTGAGGCCCCCGAACGTGCCCACCTTGCCGGTCTGGGTCATCCCGGCCGCCAGGTACCCGGCCAGGAACGCCGCCTGGTCCGTCTGGAAGGTCAGGCCGAGGAGGTTGTCGTACGTCTTCTCGTACGCGAAGTCCACGATGGCGAAGCTCTGGTCGGGGTTCGCCTTCGCGGCCGCCTCCGTGGCATCACCGAGCAGGAACCCGACCGTGATGATCAGATCGCACCCCTGGTCGATGAAGGCCTGGATGTTCGGCTGGTAGTCCTGCTGCGTCTGGGACTCCAGGTACTTGGCCTCGATCCCCAGCTGCTCCTGGGCGTCCGTGAGGCCCTTGTAGGCGGTGGCGTTGAAGCTCTTGTCGTCGATGCCGCCCGTGTCCGTGACCTCGCAGCCGCTCATCCCCTCACCGGGCTTGGCGGCACCCGAGGTCGTCCCGCCACCGCCGCCGCCTCCACCGTTGTCGCTGGCGCACGCGGCGGCCAGCATGGCGAAGACGGCGAAGATGGCAACGAGTCGTGCGATCCGACCCATGTGCATGCCCTCCTCTCTTGCCCCTCGCTGCATCTTACGTAGGGAAGGCGTCCAGCCGGTGGGGGCCCTTCGGCCCCCTGGGGGGAGGACCCGGCCTCCGTTCCGTGGCCCCATCGTTCAGCCCGACCCTACCTCACGAGCCCCGCATCTCGCTCCTCCGTCCCGAAGAGACGATCCCCGAAGTCACCCAGGCCGGGGAGGATGTACCCCCGGTCGTTGAGCTGGCGGTCCACGGCCGCCGTGAAGATCGACACGTCCGGGTGTTCCGTCTGCATCCTCTCGATGCCCTCCGGAGCCGAGACGACGCAGACGAACCGCACCGAGGCCGGTCTCCCCTCCTTCACCGAGTGACAGGCCGCCGAGCCGGAGCCGCCCGTGGCGAGCATCGGGTCCAGGACGAGGACGTGCCGCCCCGCCACCGGCGGCAGCTTCCGGTAGTACGACTGGGGCAGGAGCGAGGCCTCGTCCCGCTCCAGGCCGATGTAGCCCACGAGGACCTCCGGGAACAGCTCGGTCACGGCCTCGAGCATGCCCAGGCCTGCGCGGAGGATCGGGACGGCGACCAGCGTGTCGCCGAGGACCCGGCCCGTGGTCCGCTCCAGCGGCGTCTCGATCGCGATCTCGTGGGTGTGCAGGTCCCGGACGGCCTCCAGGGTCAGGGCCAGGGCCAGCCGTTTGGCCAGCGTGCGGAACACGGGCGGCGTCGTCCGGCGGTCCCGCAGCGACGCCAACAGGTGCCCCGCGAGCGGATGGTCCACCACCGTCACGGACACGCGCGCATCGTAGTCGAGGCATCGTCGCCCCGCTCGGGCCGTTCGACCTGCGGCGATGGGTTGCCATCGACCCCAGGGCCTGTCACCATGGCGGGCCATGAAGGCGTTCTTCGGCTCCTGGCTCTCCTACGGCGGGCCTGGCCCGGCGTAGTCGCCTGAGCCGAGGAAGGAGCAGGTGGCCCCGGGCGGCGGCCCGGGGTTCTTCGTCTCTCCGGGCGGCCCACGGACCGTGGAGGTCGCGATGGTCGTGGTGATGAGCAAGGACGCGACGGAGGAGGATGTCCGGCGCGTCGCCGAACGCGTCCGCGAGGTCGGGGGAGAGGCGTTCGTGTCTCGGGGGGCGGTGCACACGATCGTGGGCCTGGTGGGAGACACCGCCACGTTCCGGGCGCTCGATCTGGACAACCTGCCGGGTGTCGACCATCTGATCCAGATCGGCAAGCCGTACAAGATGGTCGCCCGAGCCCTCCACCCGCACCCCACGACCGTGAAGGTGGGGCCGGCAGCGGTGGGGCGGGAGCTGTTCTCCCTGATCGCCGGCCCGTGCGCGGTTGAGAGCATGGAGCAGGCCCTGGCCGCCGCGCGGGCCGCCAGGGAGGCCGGCGCCACGATCCTGCGTGGCGGCGCGTTCAAGCCTCGGACGTCTCCGTACTCCTTCCAGGGCCTCGGTGAGCGGGGGCTCGAGATCCTGGCCGAGTGCCGGCACGAGACCGGGCTGCCCGTCGTCACCGAGGTCGTCGAGCCCCGCGACGTGGAGCTCGTCGCCGGGTGGGCCGACGCGCTGCAGATCGGCACCCGGAACATGCAGAACTTCGCGCTGCTGAAGGAGGTGGGCGCGGCCAGCAAGCCCGTGGTGCTCAAGCGGGGGCTCTCGGCCACGATCGAGGAGTGGCTGATGGCCGCCGAGTACGTGGCCCAGCGCGGCAACTCCGAGATCGTCCTGTGCGAGCGCGGGATCCGGACCTTCGAACCGTCCACCCGGTTCACGCTCGACCTGGCCGGGATGGCCGTGGCCCAGCAGGAGAGCCACCTGCCCGTCATCGTCGACCCGTCGCACGCCACCGGGATGAAGGAGCTGGTGGCGCCCATGGCCCGGGCCGCGGTCGCGGCCGGTGCGGACGGCGTCATGATCGACGTCCATCCCGACCC
>JBHGAT010000065.1:0-10203 GCA_041946645.1 Candidatus Velamenicoccus archaeovorus
CCCGACCGGTCCTGGAAGGAGAAGGAGCGCACCTCCGGTGAACGGGCGACCTCGCGGACCAGATCCACGACGCTCCGTGCACCCATCAAGCTCCCCCCGGTCGGTTGCATCCCCTGCATCTGCCGCATCTGGGCCAAGGTCTCCGGCATGAAGAAGATGGCGAGGAGGAGGTCCTCGTCGCTGTCGAAGGGCCCCTGCTCCCTCCTGACCTTCTCGACGAGCGGCGGGACGACCTCCCCGGGGCGATCGGTGATCGGCTCCCGGCCCTGCCCGACCTTGTCCAGGACGTCCGGATCGACCGGCCCCGGCGGCTTGCCCCAATAGCCGAGCACGAAGCGACGGATCTCGTCGGGGACCCGCTCGTAGCGCCCGTAGAGGACGTTCATGAGCGCCTGGGTGGCGATGAACTGCGAGTACGGGGTCTGCACGTTGGGATAGCCGAGCTCGGCCCGGACCCGAGGCATCTCCTCGAGCACCTCGTCCATGCGGTGTCCCATGTCGAGCTCCGCCAGATGCGCACGGAAGTTGGAGATCATGCCGCCGGGCATCTGATGGGCGTAGTACCTGGGGTCGTACTCCGCCGGCAGCCCGAGCGGCTTGTCGTGGAGACGGGCCACCTCACGGAAGTGATCGGCCACCTTGGCCATCCCGTCCGTGTCGACGTCGACCCGGTACCCCATCCACCGCAGGTGCTCGGTCATCGACCGATCGGCCGGCAGCGACGACCCGTTGGCGAGCGGCGTCGAGGACGTCCAGATGGCGCTCGCCCCGCCCTCGATCGCCTCCAGGTTGGAGGCCGGCCCCATCCCGGTCACGCAGTGCGAATGACAGTAGACCGGGAGGCCGTCCGCCGCGGCGACGATGGCCGGCAGGAGCGTTCGGGCCCGTTCGGGCGTGAGCAGCCCCCCCGCGTCCTTGAGGACGATCGCATCGACCCCCAGCGCTCGGAGACGGCGCGTCACGGACACGAAGAAGTCGTCCGTGTGCACCGGGCTGATCGTGTACTGGACGCCCCCCTCGGTGCGCGATCCCGCCTCCTGGGACGCCCTGATCGGCACCTCGCACGTCCGCACGTCGTTCATGGATGCGGTGATCCATTGGTGGTCGAACCCGATCCGCGCACACGTCTTCGTGAACAGCTCGACCACGTCGTCGGGCAGGACGGTGGAGATGCTGAAGAACTGGCTCATCCCGAGCAGCCGGAGCGGCGTCTTGCGAACGTGCTTCCGGACGACCCGCATCCGATCCCAGGGATCCTCTCCGAGGTACCTCACGCAGGCGTCCATCTGCACGGTGGACATGTACTCGATCGAGTGGTAGCCGATGTCGTCCAGGACGGGCAGGATCGGGATCATCATGTCGGTCGTCATCCGGGTCGCCCAGAGCGACTGCTGCCCATCCCGGAGGGTCGTATCGATCAATCCGACGTCCCTCACCGAGGTGCTCCTCCGTTCCAGGCCTCTCGCGTCCACGCCGTGTGCGCCGTCCCGCCGACGAAGTCCTCCTGCTCCAGGAGCCATCGGTGGAACGTCAACGACGTCGGGACGCCGAGGACCTCGTGCTCCGCGAGCGCCCGCCGGGCCCGCCGCAGGGCTTCCTCCCGGGTCGCACCCGACACGATCACCTTGGCCAGCAGGGAGTCGTAGAAGGGCGGAACCACGTAGCCGGGGTAGCAATGCGTGTCCGTGCGGATCCACGGGCCCTGGGGCGCGTGCCACACGTCGAGCCGGCCCGCGCTCGGCAGGAACCCCCGGGCCGGGTCCTCCGCGTTGATCCGGAACTCGATGGCATGGCCCGACAGGCCGATGTCGCGCTGCTGCAGGCTGAGCGGGCGCCCCGAGGCGATCTCCAGCTGGAGGATCACCAGGTCCACGCCCGTCACGATCTCCGTCACCGGATGCTCCACCTGCAGCCTGGTGTTCATCTCGATGAAGAAGAACTCGTCGGAGTCCTGATCCAGCAGGAACTCCACGGTGCCCACGCCCAGGTACCCGACGTGCCGGACCAGGCGCAGCGCGGACCCCGCCATCCGCTCGCGGATGGCCGGGGAGACGGCCGGTGACGGGGACTCCTCGACCAGCTTCTGGTAGTTCCGCTGGATGCTGCAGTCCCGTTCGCCGAAGTGCACGGCCTGGCCCTGAGGGTCGACCGCCACCTGGATCTCCACGTGCCGGGCGTGCCGGACGTACTTCTCGATGTAGACGGCGTCGTTCTGGAACGCCGCCGACGCCTCCGAGGAGGCGATGGCGAGCGCTCCCTCGAGCTGCTCGGGGTCCTCGACCAGGCGAAGCCCCCGGCCGCCGCCACCGCCGCCCGCCTTGATCAGGAGCGGGTACCCCAGCCGCTCGCCGAGCTCACGTGCGGCGGCGACGTCACGGACGCTGGATGCGGACCCGGGGAGCACGGGGATGCCGAGCTCCTGCGCGGTCCGCCGAGCGGCGATCTTGTCACCGAGCAGCTGGATCGTCTCGCTCCTGGGTCCCACGAACCTCAGCCCGGCCTCTTCGCACGCGTTGGCGAATCCGGCGTGCTCCGCGAGGAACCCGTATCCCGGGTGGACGGCGTCGCAGTGCCATCCGATGGCCGCGCCGAGGATGTTGGCGATGTTCAGGTAGCTCGCCGATGGTTGGCCGGGACCGACGCAGATGGCCCGGTCCGCCATCCGGACGGCCAGCGAGTCCCGGTCCGCCTCGGAGTACGTGACGACCGCTTCGATCCCCAGGTCGCGGCAGGCCCTGATGATCCGGACCGCGATCTCGCCCCGGTTGGCGATGAGCAGGCGCTGGATCGGACCGTCCATGCCGGACCGCGCGGTCACCCTGCGGTGCTCGGCTCGATCAGCAGCAGCGTCTGACCGTGCTCGACCATGGTCTCGTCCTCGACGAGGATCTCCACGACCTTCCCCGCGCAGCCTGCCTTCACCTCGTTGAACATCTTCATCACGGAGATGGTGCAGACGGGCGCGTCCGCCTCGATCACGTCGCCCACCTCGACGTAGGGCGGCCTGTCCGGGGCGGGGCGCCGATAGAAGATGCCCACCAGGGGGGACCGGACCTCGAACAGGCCGTCCCGGGAGGCCGTGGTGGACGCGTCCGCCGCGGACGTCTGGGACGGCGGGGCGGCCGGCCCGCCCTCCCGGACGCCCACGGGGGCGGTCGGGGCGGGCGCCGGGGCGGTCGGGGCGGGCGCCGGGGCGGCCTCGGCGGTCCCTCGGGTGAACCGCGGAGCGGCGACCGCCTCGTTCTTGGACACCGCCAGCCGGACATCGCCGACCTCGAGATGGAGGTCGCGGAGGTTGGACTCGACGAAGATCTTCAAGATCTCGCGGAGCTCGTCGGCCGAGAGCTCCATCAGCTGCTCCTCGAGACGTCCACCGAGGGCTCACGCGGGGACCGTGCCAGCAGCGGCACCCCGGTGATCCCCCGCAGCTCCTCCTCCTCGACCCCCGGCGCCAGCTCGACCAGCTGGACGCCCTCGGGCAGGATGTGCAGCACGCACAGATCGGCGTAGATCCGCGACACGACCCCCTTGGCGGTCAGTGGATACGTGCACTCGCTCACCAGCTTGGAGGAGCCGTCCTTCGCGCGGTAGCGCATCGCCACCCAGATCCGCCGGGCGCCCGCGGCCAGATCCGCCGCTCCGCCGATGCCGCCGACACGTCGATCGGGCAGCCGCCAGTTCGCCAGATCGCCCCCAGCGGACACCTGGTACGCCCCCACGACCGCCAGGTCCAGGTGCCCTCCGCGGATGAGACCGAAGGACGTCAGCGAGTCCATGAACGCGGCCCCGGGCACCACCGTCGCGGGGTTCTTGCCGGGGTCGATGATGTCGGGGTCCTCTCGGCCCGGTGCCGGTCGCGGACCGACCCCGAGGATCCCGTTCTCCGCGTGGACGAGCACACCGGGGGTGTGCAGGTAGCCGGCCACGAGGGTGGGGATCCCGATCCCCAGGTTGATGATCCAACCGGGCTCGATGTCCTGGGCGATGCGTTCGGCGAGCTGCTCATCGGTCCAGGGCACGGGACCTCACCCCTTCCCTTCATCCGTTCGGCGGCCGCCCCCCGCCGCACCTTCGATGCCGAGGATGCGGCGGGCGTTCTCCACCAGGACCATCTCCCTGACCTCGTCCTTCAGCCCGAGCCGGTCGAACTCCTCCAACCACCTGTCCGGCGTGAGGAGCGGGAAGTCGGTCCCGAACAGGAACCGGTCGGGGATCACGCTGTTGCAGTACTTGACGACCTCGGGCGGGATGTACTTCGGCGACCATCCGGAGAGATCGATGTGGACGTTGGACTTGTGCCGCGCCACGGCGAGCAGCTCCAGGTGCCACGGCCACCCGAAGTGCGCGGCGACGATCTGGAGCCTCGGGAACTCGGCCGCCACGTCATCGAGGTGAGGGATCGGACGGCCGAACCGCAGCTCGAGCCCTCCGCCGCCGGGCGAGTCGGCCCCGATGCCGGTGGTGCCGGTATGGACGAGCACCGGCCATCCCACGGATTGGCAGTAGTCCCACAGGGGGCGGAACCGGACGTCGTCGACGTGGAACCGCTGCGTGATGGGCTGGAGCTTCAGGCCGCGGAACCCACGCGCCCGACACCGCTCCAGCTCGTCGAGGGCCGCCTTCCCCGTCCAGGGATCGATCGTGGCGAACGGGATCAGCGCGCCCTCGGACGCCTCCGCGAGGGCGGCGATCTCGTCGTTGTCCGCCCGCTCTCCCGTGCTGGTCCGGGCGTCGACGTCGAAGACGACCGCGAGCATGTCCCGGGAACGGTAGTAGGTGGCCAGATCCTCCACCTGCTCCGCGGCCCCGAACAACCGCTGCGCGTCCCTCCACTGCTGCCCGCCGGCGGCCCGGTCGCCGGTCCGCACGTGGACGTGGCAATCGATGGCTCTCACGCCGCCACCATCTCCCGGGGGAGCTGCACCACCGCGTCGACGAACGCGCTCGGGACATGGACGTGGTTGGGATCGATCTCCCCCGGCTCGACGATCGTCTCGGCCTCCACGATGGTCAGCCGGGCAGCCATGGCCATCAGCGGGTTGAAGTTCCGCGACGCGTTGCGATGGATGAGGTTGCCCATCGCGTCCGCCACCGAGGCGTGCAGGAGCGCCACATCGGCCTTCAGCGGCGCAACGAGCAGGTACTCCCGTCCGCCGAACTCGATCTTGGTCCAGTCGGCCTCGAGCTCGGTGCCGATCCCCGTCGGGGTGAGGAAGCCACCGAGACCGGCCCCTCCCGCACGGATACGCTCCGCCAGGGTCCCCTGCGGGGTCACGTGCAGGGCGATGCGCCCCTGTTCGATCTGCTCCAACACCGGGCCGGACGAGGGGCCGGTGGGATACGAGCAGATGATGGCCTTGATGCTCCCGCGCTCCGCGAAGGCACCGAAGTCGGCGTTGTTGCAGACGATCGTCAGGTCCCGCAGCCCCCGCTCCGCGAGCGCGTCACGCAGCGAGAACGGGAAGCCCGGGCCCCCGAAGCCGCCGAACATCACCGTGTCGCCGTCCTTGACGGCGGCGACGGCCTCGGCGACGCTCCCCACCACCTTCCTCACGCGGTCCTCCCAAACGAGCGTTGGCTCGCGGAGCCCGCCGGCGGACGCGGGGGGGTGACCCGGTCGTCCGCCGGCGGTTCCGGACTCCTCTATCCGGCCGGGTAGGTCTTGACGGGCTGCCAGCTCCCGCCCTGCACGCAGTACACGGTGAAGGGCAGCGGGCTGGTCCCCGAGTCGTTGAAGTCCAGCGGCCCGGACGCGCCCTGGTAGTCGATCTGTGACCCATCCTCCAGGGCCTTGGCGCCGTCGGCGAACGTGTGCACCTCATCCCCCGGCGCGTTGGTCACCTCGACCAGCTGGGACTGGATCGCCTCGCCGGTGTTCGAGCCCGCCGCCACCGCCGCGAGCGCGACGATGATCATGGAGTCGTACGCGTTCGAGATCGTCACGTAGGGCTCGGAGTCGTACGCCGCTTCCCACATCTGCTTGAATCGCTGGTACTCGGGGATGCTGGTGTCCGGGGTGGCCTGGCCGCTGCAGGCGCCCTCCAGCAGGTCGGCGCCGACGTCCTTCAGGAAGGGCTTGCTGGTCAGGTCCCCGTTGAGGCCGAGCTGACCCGAGAACCCGGCCTGGCTGAGCTCGCGGAGGATCGTCCTCGCGGACTCTTCACCGGCGGCCAGGTACAGGAGCTCCGGGTCCGAGCCGAGCGCGTTCTGGAGCTCGGCTTCGTACGACGACTGTCCGGAGTCGAAGGTCGTCTCGTCCGCGATCGTCCCCCCTCCATCCTTGAAGGTCTCGCCGAACACCTTGACGATCCCCTGGGGGGATTCCTGGTTCTCGGCCATCAGGGCCGCCGTCTGGAGGCCCTGCTCGCGGAAGTACGTCGCCACCGCGACGCCCTCCGCCGAATCGGACGGGTAGGTCCGGAACAGCCACTCGCCGCCCACGGTGTCCAGGCGGACCGTCCCCGCCGCCGGGGAGACCACGGGCACCTGGTTGCTGCTGGCCAGCTGGTTCAGGGCGATGATCGTGTCCGAGGTGGGACCCAGGATCGCGGCCACGTGGTTGACCTGGATCATCTTGGTGGCCGCCCGGATGGCCTGCTCGGGGTTGCCGCCCTCGTCCTCGACGACCACCTTCACCTCGCCGCCGCCGGGGAGGAGCCCGCTCTCGTTGATCTCGTCCGCGGCCAGCTGATAGGCGCGCTGCCAGTCGGCGCCCCACGATCCCAACGGCCCGGTCAAGGGCACGAGCAATCCCACGGTCAGGTCCTTGGGACCCGCATCGGACGAGGAGCCGCCGCTCCCGCTGCTCTTGCAGCCGACCAGTACCAGCAACGCCACGGAGATGCAGGCACCAGCCCGCATCCACGGCCTTCGCGACGTACCCATGGACCCCCCTCCTCTGGACGCCGGTATCCAGTTCGGTATACAACTTCGTATCACGCCACGGAGAACGGAGTCAAGCAGACCGTGAGGAGGGCCGCGTGGATCTGCAGCTTGCCAACCGCAGCGTCATCGTCACCGGGGGAAGCCGCGGCATCGGAGCCTGTTACGTCGGCGCCTTCCTCGCGGCCGGCGCGAGGGTGGCCGTTGCCGACGTCAACCCCCCCGAGCGCGGGAACGGGTTCGACCCGTCGGACGTCCTGTTCGTCCCGACCGATGTCGCCGACGATGCGTCGGCCACGTCCATGGCCGCCAGGGTCAACGACGAGTTCGGCGAGGTGGACGTGCTGGTCAACAACGCCGCCGTCTACCAGGACATCGGCAGGAAGGTCCCCTTCGACGAGATCTCGGTCGACGCCTGGGATCGGGTGATGCGCGTCAACGTCCGCGGCGTGTGGCAGTGCACGAAGGCGGTCACCCCCTCCTTCCGCTCCAAGGGTCGAGGCAAGGTGGTCAACGTCGCCTCCACGGTGGCGATGTTCGGTTCCGTCGGCTTCCTGCACTACGTGGCCTCGAAGGCCGCCGTCCTCGGCTTGACCCGTTCGCTCGCTCGTGAGCTGGGGCCGTTCAACATCACCGTCAACGCGGTCGCTCCGGGCTTGGTGAGCAACGACGCGACCAGGGTCATGAACGACGACGCGTATCTGGAGCGCATGGCCCAGATGCGGGCGATCGGTCGCGAGATGGTGCCGGACGACCTGCTCGGTGCCGTCCTGTTCCTCGCGTCGCCGGCAAGCGACTTCATCACCGGCCAGACCATCGTGGTCGATGGTGGGCAGATCCTCAATTGAGCCGGTCATCCATGGACGAGCAGCTGGTTCGACCCGTCGACCCCTCCACGGGATCGCCCCTGGAGCCGATCGCGGTCACACCCCTGAGCTCTCATCGTCCCCTGGAACTGGCCGATCCTCCTGCTCCTGCGGGACCTGGCTCCCGGCCTGGCCGCCGGGGTGACCGCGATCGTGAAGCCCGCCCCGCAGACCTCTCCCGTGACCGAGCACGTCGTGCGCCTGGGACGGGAGGCCGGGCTGGACGGCGGGATCCTGCAGCTGGCGATCGGAGGTCCGGAGCTCGGACGGGCGTTGGTGGAGCATCCCGGGATCCGCGCCGTGGCCTTCACCGGCTCCACCGAGACGGGAGCCCAGATCATGGCCGCGGGGTCGACGACCTTGAAGCGCATGCTGCTGGAGCTGGGCGGCAAGGGTTCCAGCGTGATCATGGAGGACGCCGACGTCCCGAGCGCCGTTGAGGCATCGGTACGAGCCGCCATGACCACGACCGGTCAGATGTGCATGGCCTGCTCGAGGATCATCGCGCATCGCTCTCGCTTCGCTGCCGTGCTCGAAACCGTGATCGAGATGCTGCGGGGCATGACGGTGGGGCCTCCCGGCGCGGATGGATCGGACCTGGGCCCGCTGATCAGCTCCGGTCACCGGGACCGTGTGCTGGGCTACGTCGATCTGGCCCGGCGCACCTGTCAGGTGGCGTGGGGCGGCGAGCCCGCCCACGTGGACGGGTACCCCGGCTGGTTCATGACCCCCGCCGTGGTCACCGGCGCGGACCCCTCCTCACCGCTGATCCAGGACGAGATCTTCGGCCCGGTGGTCTCCGTGGAGCGCTTCGACACGCTCGAGGAGGCCGTCGCGCTGGCGAACGCCTCGAGGTACGGGCTGACCGCGGCCGTCTGGACCGACGATGCGGAGCAGGGGTGGGACGCGGCACGCTCGATCGAGGCCGGCACCGTCTGGGTGAACGGCTACGGTCCGTCCTTCCCAGAGGTTCCGTCGGGGGGGTTCAAGGGCTCGGGTTCCGGTCGCACGAGAGGGATCGAAGGGATCGAGCAGTTCACCGAGATCAAGAGCATCAACTGGAAGCTGCCACGGCGACGTCCTCCGGCCTGACCGGTCGCCGGTGATCAGCGCTGGAGGGTCCGCCCCAGGGGCGGCCGGTACATGATCAGATCCTCGGCCTCGTACCCGAGCTTGGACAGGATGTCCGCCAGGGCGTTCAGGATGTGGATCCGTGCGTGCAGCTCCGCCTGATCTTCGTCCCGCGCCATCAGTGCCTCGGTGATCCGCTCGTGCTCCTTCAGGGTGAGGCGATGCTCCTCCTCCGAGTACATGCTCGCGAGCGGGTAGTTGAAGTAGTAGGCGGCGTTGCGATGGATCGCCTCCGCCAACCGGCGGTTCCTCGCGGCGTCGACGATCGCCTCGTGGTACCGATCGTTCAGGTCGACGATCATCCGGCGTTCGGCGGCATCGCTGGGGACGAGCAGCTCCTCGGGCGGCGGGTACATCGAGGAGATGGCTCGCAGCTCCTCGTCGCTCCCCCGCCGGGCGGCCAGCCGTGCCGCGAACCCCTCCAAGGCGGCCCGCGTCTCGAAGATCTCCCGGAGCTCCTCCGGGCTGAACTCCCGAACGACCCATCCACGGCGCGGGCGCCGGACGATGAGGTCCTCGGCGGCGAGTCGCTGGAACGCCTCCCGGATGGGCGTGCGACTCGCCTTCAGGCGCTCCGCGATGTCCAGCTCGACCAGGCGCTCGTTGGGGCGATACTCGCCGTGCACGATCGCTGCCCGCAACCGTTCGTAGACCTCTTGGCTCCTGGAGGTCCGCCCGTTCCCATCCCCGCCGGTAGCGGTCAGTCGGCATCACCTCGTCCCGACCGGCCGGCGAGCGGCTCACGGCCCTGCGCTCCTGGTTCCACGGACCCTCCCACCGCCTCAGCCACGCTCGTTGCGCGGATGGGAGACATCAAAGTACCCCACCCCAGGATGCTCAAGCCCCCCGCGTGGATCGCCCGGGGGCCGTGGACGCACCTTGCCCGGAATGCATGCACTCTTGTATCCTACCCGCCACTCCGACATGCGGGTCCGGTCTGGAGGGGGGAACCGATGGAAGACCTGGTCCAGTACACGGTCTATGGTCTGCTGACCGGTGGGCTCCTGCTCCTGTCGACCGTCGGGTTCACCCTGGTTCGGAAGGTGGACGGGTTCCTCAACATCGCCCACGCCGAGCTGATCGCGTTCGCCGCCTTCTCCGGTTGGTTCCTCAACGTGCGGGTAGGGTGGCCGTTCCTCCTCGCCTCGACGATCGCGGTCGCGGCCACCATGCTGCTGAGCCTGGGCGTGCAGCGGTTGGTCTTCGCGCCGATGCGTCCGTACGGTCCGCCGATCCTGCTCATCACCAGCGTGGGCGTGGCCTTCGCGCTCCAGGGGCTGATCCAGATGGCCGTGGGAGGCGGAACGTTCCTGTACCGGTTGGA
>JBHGAT010000066.1:0-11101 GCA_041946645.1 Candidatus Velamenicoccus archaeovorus
GGCGTGACCCACCCCTCGGCCAGCCGCACCGCCACGTTGGCCACGCACGACTCCGTGACCTCGCCCCGCGTGTTGACGAGCAGGACATCGTCCACGTCCGGGCGGGCCCGGCGTCGCCGGTCGTACGGCTCTCGCAGCGTGGTCTTGTGATACAGCCACACGTCGGTCGGGTCCACCGGATCCGGATCGACGGCCACACGCACGGGTCCTGGTGGCTCGGGAGGCGCCGGCCGGACCTCGGCTCTGAGGGCCCCGTCCCGCGCCACGAGCAGCCGCACGATGCCCTCCGCGCCGCCCAGCTCGGCTCGGGCCTTCTCCAGGGCCACGTGCAGGTCCCGCGGGTCGAGGCGGAACCCGAAGTACGCCGCCGAGCCGGCCAGCCGAGCCAGGTGCTCCTCCGGGTGGCGGAAGCCACCGCCGGCCTGGCACCGGATCGTCTCGAGCAGCTCGAAGGCCGGGCGGCGGGCGGTGAGCACCCGGGCCTTGGCCAGGGCCTCGACGTACTCGCCGGCGGCCGACGAGTCGTAGGTGATGCCGCCGCCCACGCCGTACTCCGCCGTGCCGGACCGCCGGTCCAGGACGACGGTCCGGATCGCCACGTTGAAGGTGGCTCGCAGACCCCTCCCGCCCCCCGGACCGAGCCAGCCCACGGCGCCGCAGTAGACCCCCCGAGGCGAGTCCTCCAGCTCGCGGATCAGGCGCATCGTGGCCACCTTGGGGGCACCGGTGACCGAGCCGCTCGGGAACAGCGCCGCGAACACGTCGCGGAGGGAGGTGGTCGCTCGGAGCTGGGCGGAGATCGTGGACGTGAGCTGCCACACGGTCTCGTACCGCTCGGCCTCGAACAGGCGGTCCACCCGGACCGTCCCGGCCCGGGCCACCCGGCCGAGGTCGTTGCGGAGCAGATCGACGATCATCGCGTTCTCCGCCCGGTCCTTGGCCGAGCCCGAGAGCCTCCGGGCCGCCTCCCGGTCCTCCTGGGGCCACCGTCCGCGGGGGATCGTTCCCTTCATCGGGCGGGTGACGATCCGGCCCCCGGCCAGCTCGAAGAAGAGCTCGGGCGAGGCCGAGAGGACCGCGTACCGTCCCAGGCTCAGGTGGGCCGCGTACGCCCCCCGCTGGGCCAGGCAGAGGTCGCGGTAGAGATCGTCCTCGTCGCCGTCGACGTCACCGCGGAGGCGGAAGGTGTGGTTCACCTGGTACGTGTCGCCCGCGGCGATGCGCTCTCGGATCGCGCGGATCGCGGCGTCGTACCGGGGGCGGTCGATCGAGGGCGTCCAGGCCGGGGGCGCCTGGCGCGCCCCGGCGGCGGGCGGCGCGGGCGAGGGAACCTCCTCCCGCCCCCCGAACACGCCGAACCAGAGCAGCGGGAGCTGGGCGAACGGGCCATCGGGCGGAGGGGACAGCACCTCCAGCGCCGGGTCCAGCCCGGCCGCGGCCTCGTAGGTCACGAACCCACCGGCCCAGCGGCCCGCGCGGACGGCTCCGTCCACCTCATCGAGCGCACCCGGGACGTCCTCGGGACGGTCGGCCCGGATCTCCCCGAGGGGTCGGACCAGCCGGAACGAGCGCTCGGAGCCCGGGGTGAGGTCGTCGAACCGCGCCGCGATCACGCGGTCAGCGTCGCAGCCCGACCTCCACCTTGTCGAGCCCGGCCACCAGTGGCTCGAGCCGAGGGGCCAGCCTGGCCAGCTCCTCCAGGTGCCGCTCGGACAGGCGTTCCAGGATCCGTGCGCCCCTGGTCGTGAGGGAGAGCCGGACGGTCCGATGGTCGTCCCGGTCCCGCTGCCGGCGGACGAGCTTGGCGGACTCCGCGCGGTCGACCAGGCCGACGACACTGTGGTGGCGGAGGAGGAGGTAGCCGGCCACGTCGCCGATGGTCGGGCCGCGCGGGTCGCCATGCCCCCGGATGGCGAGGAGCAGTTGGTGTTGGGAAGGGGTGAGGCCGGAGGTGACCGCCTGCTCCTCGCTCCACCGGAGGAAGCGCCGGAGATCGGTGCGGAGCTCGAGGAGGTTTCGGTAGTCCTCGTCGCTCACGCGGGCCTCCGGCGTCATTGCACGCGTATCGTATCACGATATACTCGCGCTCGGGAGGCCTATCGGCCCGGCCTCGGGCCGGTCTTCCCATCCGACGTATGGAGACGCCGATCCGTCGACTCGTGCTGCTCGTGGTCCTGGCCACACTGCTGGGACTGGCTGGCGGCGCCGCCGCCTGGGCGTTGCTCCGGTTGATCGCGTTGCTCACCAACCTGGCCCTGTTCCAACGCGTCGCCTGGAACCTGCCCTCCTTCGCTCACCTCCGTCCGTCGCCCTGGATCCCGCTCGTGGCGGCCGGCGGTGGCCTCGTGGTCGCGCTGCTGGCCCGGTGGTCGCCGGTGATCAAGGGCCACGGGATCCCCGAGGCCATGGAGGCGATCCTCACCAAGCAGTCGCGGATCTCGCCCCGGGCCGCGCTGGCCAAGCCGCTGTCGGCGGCCATCGCGATCGGCACCGGCGGGCCGTTCGGGGCGGAGGGGCCCATCATCGTCACGGGCGGCGCGATCGGCTCGCTCGTGGGGCAGATCCTGCCGGTGTCGCCCTCGGAGCGGAAGATCCTGCTGGCGAGCGGGGCCGCCGCCGGGATGGCCGCGACGTTCGGGACGCCCCTCGCGGCGGTCGTGCTGGCGATCGAGCTCCTGCTGTTCGAGTTCTCCACCCGCGCGTTCGTCCCGCTGGTCGTCTCCTCGGCCATCGCCGCGGGGGTCCACTCGGCGATCTTCGGCTCCGGGCCGCTGTTCGCCGTGCCTCCCAACGACTACGCCGGGCTGGAGAAGCTGCCGTTCTACGCCTTCCTCGGTCTGTGCTGCGGTGTGATCGCGATCGTCGTGACCAAGGGGCTCTTCGTCGTCGAAGCCGGCTACCGGAGGCTCCCGGTCCCCGAGTTCTGGCACCCGGTGATCGGCGGCGTCCTGTTCGGGCTCATCGGGCTCGTCGTGCCCAGGGCGCTCGGCGTGGGGTACGACTCGATCGATGCGGTCCTGGCGGGGCGGTTGGCCCTCGGAACGCTCCTGGCGCTGGGGTTCGGCAAGCTGGTCGCGTGGTGGGTGGCGCTGGGGTCGGGCACCTCGGGCGGGACCCTGGCGCCCATCCTGCTGATCAGCGGCTGCTTCGGCTCGGCCCTCGGGATCGGGGTCGAGCACCTGGTCCCCGGGTTGGGGCTGGCTCCGGGAGCGGTGGCGCTGGTGGCGATGGCGGCGGTGTTCGGCGCGTCCACCCGGGCCACGTTCGCCTCGATCGTGTTCCTGTTCGAGCTGACCGGCGACTACCAGGTGATCCTCCCGCTGATGGTGGCGACCGTGCTCGCGAACATGGTGATGAGCGCGGTGCTGCCCGACAGCATCATGACCGAGAAGCTCACCCGCCGCGGGCTCCGGGTCTCCACCGAGTTCGCGGTCGACGTCCTCAGCACCACGCGGGTGTGCGACGTGATGACGCCCGAGGTCCGGACGATCGACCCCGCCACCACGATCGGGGAAGCCCGCAAGCGCTTCGAGTCCAACGGCCACGGCGCGTACCCCATCGTCCGGGACGGCAGCCTCGTCGGGATCGTCGCCCGCGGCGACCTGCTGATCGAGCAGGTGTCCGAGACCGATCCGGTGATGGAGGTGGCCAGCACGGACGTGGTCACGGCCGCACCGGACGAACCGCTCGTCGAGGTCCTCCAGCGGATGCTGCAGGAGGGCGTCGAGCACCTGCCGGTGACCGATGGGGACGGCCGGCTGCTGGGGATCTGCACGAGGACGGACATCCTGCGCGCGCGCGAGCGGCAGTTCGAGCACGAGCGGCTGCAGCGCGGCTGGGGCGGCGTCCTGTAGCCCGCGCTCGGCGCCGGACCGGCTCGATCCGGAGGCCGGCGCGTCAGCCCCGGCGGGCCTGGATCTCCTCGATCAGCTTGCGCACCACCGTCAGCGCGTCGCCCACCACGCCCAGGTCGGCCAGCTGGAAGATCGGCGCGTCGGGGTCCTTGTTGATGGCCACGATCCGCTTGGCGCCCTTCATCCCCACGACGTGCTGCGTGGCGCCGCTGATCCCCACGGCCAGGTACACCTCGGGCTTGACGGTCTTGCCGGTCTGCCCGATCTGCAGGCTGTAGGGGACCCAGCCGGCGTCGACCACGGCCCGGGTCGCACCGACGGCCGCGTCGCCGATGGCCTCGGCCAGCCGCTCGAGCAGCGAGAAGTTCGCCGGCTCCTGGAGCCCTCGCCCGCCCGAGATCACCACCTTGGCCCGCTCCAGCTTGGGCCCGGCCGACGGCTCCTCGTGCCGCTCCACCCGGCGGGCCCGGCGCAGCTCGTCCGGGATCCGGGCGTCCACCGGCACCACCTGGGCGGTCCCGCCGGCGGGCTCGGCCGCGAACGACCTCGGGCGGACCAGCACCAGCTTGGGGTCGGGGCCGTCGAGGGCCACGTCCACCACCGCCGTCCCCCCGGAGATCTGGGTCTGCGCCGCGTCCGGGCCGAGCACGTCGGTGGCGTTGGCCATGAGCGTGGAGCCGGTGCGGACCTGCAGCCGCCCGGCCACATCGCGGGCATCGTGGCTCGCGGGGAACAGGATCATGGCCGGCCGGTGCTGCTCGACCAGCGCGGCCAGCACGTGGACGGCCGGCTGGGCCAGGCACTCGGCGAACACCGGGTCGTCGCTCGCGAACACCACCCGGGCGCCGTGCCCGCCGAGAGCCGGCGCGGCCGCCGCCGCTCCCGGCCCCAGCGCGACCGCGGCCACGTCTTCGGAGAGCGTGCGCGCCTTGGTCAGGAGCTCGAGCGCCGAGGGCGCCGGTCCCTCCGGCCCCACCTCCGCGAACACCCAGACGCCGGCCACGTCAGATCACCTTGGCCTCGGCCAGCAGGTCGGCGATCCTGGCCGCCCCGTCATCGCCCTGGACGACCTCGCCCGCGGCCTTGCCCGGGGCCGGTCGCACGTCCGTGACCCGCTGCGTCGGCGCGACCTGCTCGGCGGAGAGCCCGAGGTCCGACAGGTCCAGCTGCTCCACCGGCTTCTGCTTGGCCTGCATGATGCCCTTCAGGGTGGGGTATCGGGGCTCGGCCGCGCTCCCGGTCACCGTGGCCACCGCCGGGAGCGGCGCCTCCACGACGTCGTACCCGGCCTCGGTCTGGCGCTCGATGCGCACGGTGCCGTCCGCGACCTCGAGCGCGCGCGCGAACGTCGCCGCCGGCACGCCGAGGAGCTCGGCCACCGCCATCGGCAGCGTCCCCGTGGAGCCGTCGGTCGACTCCACGCCGGCAAGCACGAGATCGAACGGTCCGCGCCCCACGGCCGCGGCCAGCACGCGCGCGGTGGCCAGCACGTCGGCCCCGCGGAGCACCGGGTCGGTGATCAGCACGCCGCGGTGCGCTCCCATCGACAGGCCCCGCCGGATCGCGGTCATGGCCACGTCTGGTCCCATGGAGACCAGGGTGACCTCGCCGCCGTGCTGCTCGACCAGGCGGAGCGCGGCCTCCACGGCGAACTCGTCGCCGGGGTCGAGCGCGCCCTCGGTGCCCTCGCGCTCCACGAGGAAGTCCTCGCCGAGCTCCGGCGTGCCCTGCGGATCGGGAACGTACTTGACCAACACCACCACGTCCATGGGGCGAGCATACCGATGGTGCGGGCGGCCGGACGTCGTAGCATCCAGCCCGTGGGGTCGAAGGGATCGGTCCTGGTCGCGATGTCGGGTGGGGTGGACTCGTCCGTCTCGGCGTGCCTGCTGGCCGAGCAGGGGTACGAGGTCCTCGGGTCCCACATGAAGCTCGTGCACCTGGCCGAGGGCGTGGACCACGGCTGCTGCGGGCCCACCGCCCGGGCGGACGCCGAGGCCGTGGCGCGGATCGGCGGCTTCCCCTTCGAGGTCGTGGACATGACGGAAACGTTCGAGGAGACGGTCCTGGCCGACTTCTTCGCCGAGCACGAGGCTGCCCGGACGCCCAACCCCTGCGTCCGGTGCAACGAGACGATCAAGTTCGGGGCGTTCCTGGCGCTGGCCGAGGAGCGGGGGTTCGACTTCGTGGCCACGGGGCACTACGTGCGGACGCGGCAGGACCGGGACGGGGCCTGGCACCTCCTGCGCGGGGCGGACCGCGACAAGGATCAGTCGTACATGCTCCATACGCTGGGCCAGCGCGAGCTGGCGCGTTCGCTGTTCCCGGTGGGCGGCCTGTCGAAGGCCGAGACGCGTCGCCACGCTCGGCGCCTGGGCCTGCCCGTCGCGGCCAAGCCGGACTCGCAGGAGGTGTGCTTCGTCCCGCGGGGCGATCACGGGGGGTTCCTCGAGGCCTTCGTCCCGGCCATGCTCCGTGAGGGGGAGCTGGTCGACGAGCACGGGACCGTGGTGGGTCGCCACCGGGGCCTGGCCCGGTACACGATCGGCCAGCGCCGCGGCCTCGGGGTCTCCACCGGACGGCGCACGTACGTCCTCGACGTGCGGCCCGAGACCAACCGCGTGGTCGTGGGGCCCGGGGAGCTCCTGGCCCGCCGGGGTCTCCTCGCCGACCGGGTCGGGTGGGTGGCCGGCGCGCCGCCGGCGACAGGGCCGTTCGAGGCGCAGGTGCGGTACCGCTATCGGGGCGCGGACGTGCCGGCGGTGGTCGAGACGCTCGGGGATCGCCTGGAGGTTCGGTTCCGGACGCCCCAGCGGGCCGTCGCCCCCGGGCAGAGCGTGGCCGTGTACCGGGGTGAGGAGCTGCTGGGCGGCGGCCGCATCGTGGACGCGATCCGCTGAGCGGGGGCGTCGCCGGGCTCGGCTATCATCGCCCGCGGGACCGGGGCGAAAGGTGCGGCGCGTGAAGCTGCTGAAGAGGAAGCTCCGCAGCTTCGACATCCAGGTGCAGGACCTGGTGCTCCACATCAGCGCCGGCGGCGACGTGAACGAGGAGTCCCGGGCGGCCGCCCTGTCGTTCTGGGAGCAGCTCCAGGCCTACGCGCTGCGGAACCCGGCCGTGCGGACCAGCAAGCGACCCATCCGGGTCCCCGAGGACGCCCCCCCGGTGGTCCGCGAGCTCGTCCGCGCGGCGGGCACGGCAGGGGTGGGACCGATGTTCTCGTTCCGTGGCGCGCTCACCGACCACGTCGGGCGGTTCCTGGCCCGCTCCACCTCCGAGCTGACCGTCTCCTGCGGGGGCGACTACTTCATCGTCGCGCGCAAGCGCCGCAAGCTCACGGTGCACCGGACCCCCGACGGGAGGACGATCGCGGTGGTCGTGCGCCCGAGCCGCGAGGGCGTGGGCGTCTCCACGGCGTTCGGCTCGGGGCGTGCGCCGGTGGACGGCCTGGCGGTGCTGGCGTCCTCCTGCATGCTGGCCGACGCGGCCGCGGCCGGGGTGCAGGCCCTGCTGTCCAAGCCCGACGGGTTCCACGTCGCGCTCGACTACCTGAAGAAGGTGCCGGGCGTCGATGGCGGCCTCCTCCTGCAGGGCGACCGGATCGGGGTCGCCGGCGGCGTGGAGATCGCGGCCTGATGGCGGAGGAGCGCGAGCGCGCCGCGGCCAAGCTCCGCGTGGAGGAGCTGCGCGAGCAGCTCAACTACCACTCGTACCGGTACCACGTGCTCGACGACCCCGAGATCAGCGACGCCGAGTACGACGAGCTGATGCGCGAGCTGACCACGCTCGAGGGGTCCTTCCCCGAGCTCGTGACCCCCGACAGCCCCACGCAGCGCGTGGGGGCCACGCCGGCCGACCTGTTCGCGCCGGTCCGGCACCGCGCCCGGATTCGACCGCCCCCCGGAGCTGCTCGAGATCCGAGGCGAGATCTACCTGCCCGTCAAGGCCTTCGAGCGCCTGAACGAGGAGCTCACGGCGGCCGGTCAGCGACCCTTCGCCAACCCGCGCAACGCCGCCGCCGGCTCGCTCCGGCAGAAGGACCCGAGGATCTCGGCGGGCCGGCCGCTCTCGTTGTGGGTGCACAGCTTCGGGTGGGCCGAGGGCGTGCGGTTCGACTCGCACTCGGGGTTCCTGCAGTGGTGCCGCGACGCCCGTCTGCCCGTCGCGCCCACCAGCGAGACCGAGAACGACCTGGAGGGCGTGCTCCGGTACCTCCGGCACTGGGAGCAGCACCGCCACAGCGTGGACTGGGAGATCGACGGCGTGGTGGTGAAGGTGGACCAGATCGTCTACCAGGACGAGCTCGGAGCGACCTCGCACGCACCCCGGTGGGCCGTCGCGTACAAGTTCCCGCCGGAGGAGCGCACCACGCTGCTCCGCAGGATCGACGTGCACACCGGCCGGACCGGTGTGGTCACGCCGTTCGCGGTGCTCGAGCCGGTCCACGTGGGCGGCGTCACCGTCACCACGGCCACCCTGCACAACGAGGACGAGGTCCATCGCAAGGACGTCCGCCCGGGCGACACCGTCATCGTCCGCCGGGCCGGCGACGTGATCCCCGAGGTCGTCGGGCCGGTCCTGTCCAAGCGGAAGAGGGGCGCCCGGCGCTGGCGGTTCCCCGAGACCTGCGACTCGTGCGGCACGCCGCTGGTGCGCCGGGAAGGCGAGGCCTACTGGCGGTGCCCCAACACCCGGGGATGCCCCTCGCAGAACGTGGAGTGGCTCTCGGCGTTCGCCGGCCGGGGCGCGATGGACATCGAGGGACTGGGGTACAAGACCGGGTGGCTGCTGCTCGACCTGGGATGGGTCGCGGATCCCGGCGACGTGTACTCGCTGACCGAGGAACAGCTCGCGCAGCTCCCCGGCTTCAAGGACAAGCGGATCGGGAACCTGCTCCAGGCGATCGAGGGGTCCAAGGACCGCCCCATCTGGCGCCTCCTGGTCGGGCTGAACATCCCGCACGTGGGCACGACCACCGCCCAGCTCCTGGCTCGGGCCTTCGGGTCGATCGACCGGGTCGCGGGCGCCTCGGTCGAAGAGATCGACGACGTCGAGGGCATCGGGCCGGAGATCGCCGCCAGCGTGCACGCGTGGTTCGCTGATCCGCGCAACCGGGACCTCCTCGAGAAGCTCCGCGCGGCGGGGCTCCGCATGGAGGACGAGCCGGTCGGGCCGGCCGGGGAGCAGCCGCTCGCCGGGGTCACGCTGGTGGTCACCGGCGGTCTCGAGACGATGTCGCGCGACGAGGCCACCCGCCTGGCCCAGGAGGCCGGGGCCAAGGTGGCCTCGAGCGTGTCCAAGAAGACCGACTTCGTCGTCGTGGGGAGCAACCCCGGCTCCAAGTACGACCGAGCCCTCCAGCTCGGCGTGGAGATCGTCGACGAGCGCGAGTTCCGCCGCCGCCTGGGCCTGCCCTGACGGCTGGGTCTCAGCCGAGCCCGGTTCCGTGCCGATGAACCCGAGGTAGGGACCAGGTCGTCGGACGGAGGCGAGGTGTCAGGGGGGGACGAGCGGACGCGCGCCGTGGTGGCCCTGCTGCGGCAGCTCTGGCTGGGGCTGTCCACGTACCGGCTCTTCCCCGGCGACGCCACCCGGCCGTCCTTCCTGGCCGCGGCGGAGCGGGTGCGGGCGGCCGCCGAGACGGCGATCGGCACGGGGCCCGTGGAGGTGGGCGTCCGGGGGTCGCTGTTCCTGCTCGACGGGGAGCAGCTCCCCGATGACGAGACCATGGCCAAGCTGGCCCTGGCGTGCTTCGAGCGACGGGTGGAGCTGCTCGGTGTGCACGCGCCGCCGGGCCCGGAGGACCTGGTGGCCCTGTACGGCGTCCTCACCATGCCGCCGGAGGAGCTCCGGGAGTCGGGCGGCGCGGCGGAGATGCTGTTCGGCTCGGGGGTGACCGCGGTGGCCCTGGCCGCCGTGGGCCCGGCCCCGGTGGCGGGCGCCGACCACGTCCCCGAAGACCTCGAGGAGCGGCCGGCCGACCCGTCCCGGGTCCCCGACGCCTCGGTCCTGGCCTCCGAGCTGATGATCGAAGACCTCCAGGGATCGCCGGAGGACCAGGCCCGGAGCCTCCTGGCCCGGCTCCGCAGCTTCACCACGGGTCTGGCTCTCGAGCCCGGCCGCGGCATCGACTTCCAGGCCGCCGTCCACGACGTGATCACGCAGCTGCCCGACCCGATCCGCCACGCGCTGGTGGAGCAGCTCGTCGACACCGTGAAGGACGACCCGGTGGCCGAGCGGCTGATCGGCACGATGAGCAACGCCGAGCTCACCCGAGCCCTGGTGGACCTGGGACGCGCCGGGGACCGCGACCCCGTGGCCCTGGCCCGGCAGCTCGCCGAGGCCGGGGTCCGGCACCTGGACCTGGTGGACCTCACCACGGCCCTCCAGCGGGGCCAGGAGGAGGCCGGGACGATCCTGGCCGGTCTCGAGCAACTCGGCCTCGACGTGTCCGAGACCGGGGGCGAGCGGGCCGGCTCGGTCGGCGAGGTCCTTGCCGGGTACCTGGCCGCCACCAAGGCCGACGACGTCCGAACCCTCCGGGCCGGCGTCCCCCAGACGGAGCGCCAGCGCCGCGAGGCCGCCATCCTGGCCCTCCGGGACTACATCGTGGTCGAGACCGACCTGGAGCAGATCGGTGAGGCCCTCCACGTGTGGTCCGAGCGCGTGCAGCGCGCGGTCCGCGAGCGGGACGTCGAGCTGGTGAGCGCGATGGTCCAGCCGATGCGCGAAGCCCTGGCGTCGCCGGCCGGCGTGGAGCGCGCGTCGCTGTTCGAGTTCTCGGTCAAGCGGGCCCTGGGCCGGGAGGTCGTGCTCGACCTGGCGTCCTGGGCGGAGGGGCCGGAGGGGGCCGACCCCCGGCCGCTGCTCGAGCCGTTCGGGGAAGCGGGGGTGGAGGCGTTACTGGACCTGCTGGCCGACGAGGAGGACCGGGACCGCCGGGCCCATCTGCTCGGCCTGCTGCGCCGAGGGGTGCACGGCCACGTCGGACCCGTGGTGGCCCGCCTGCGCGATCCCCGATGGTTCGTCGTCCGCAACGCGGCCAACCTCCTCGGCGCGGCCGGCGGGCCCGACGTCCTGGAGCAGCTCGGCGCGACCACCCGGCACGAGGTCCCCGAGGTGCGCCGCGAGGCGGTCAAGGCGCTGATGGTGGCCGGCGGCTCCGCGGCCGTCCCGCACCTGCAGCGGGCGGCGCTCGAAGGACCGGAGGACGTGCGCCACGCCGCGATCGTGGCGCTCGGGTCCGT
>JBHGAT010000067.1:0-7733 GCA_041946645.1 Candidatus Velamenicoccus archaeovorus
AAGGTGAAGCTGCCCACGATCCTGCGCAAGCACGCGGACGGCGAGCCGACCGTGGCCGCGGACGGCCAGACGCTCCGCGAGCTGCTGTCCGACCTGGAGGCCAGGTATCCGGGGATCACGAAGAACATCGTGTCGGAGGACGGCGGGCTCCACCGCTTCGTCAACGTCTACGTGAACGACGAGGACGTGCGGTACCTCGGGTCGCTCGAGACGGCCGTGAAGGAGGGCGACACCGTGTCGATCCTCCCCGCCGTGGCCGGCGGCTAGCCTCGGGACGGCCGTCGTTGGACAGGCGCGCCTCGTTCGAGGTGCGCCCCCTCGGCCCCGACGACGACGAGCTGCTGGACGCGGCGCTCCGGGCTTCGCGCGGCGAGCCCTCACCGGCGCCGGACCTGTTCCTCACCGATCCGCACGCGCACGGGTTCGTCGCCGTGCAGGGCGGGCGCGTGGTGGGCTGGGCCTTCGGGCAGGAGATCCTCCGCCCCGAGGGTCGGTGGGTCATCGTGCTGTTCGAGCTCGGCGTCGCACCCGACGTCCGGGAGCGGCGCATCGGCCGTGGCCTGCTCGAGGCGTTCGCCGAGCTCGCTCGGGCCCGGGGGCATCGTCGGATGTGGCTGTTCACGGACGCGGGGCCAAGGCGGCTCGCGCCATCTTCCCCGCCGCCGGGGGCGAGCGGGAACCCGGCGAGACCGGCTACTGGTGGGTCTTCGGGTAGCGAGCCCCGGGTCCTTGGGCAGCAGGGCCCTTGGCCCCTCACGACCGCTCGGGGCGTTCGGTAGAACGCGTACGGGGCCCATCGCCGTCCCCCGACGCGCCGACGTTCGGCGCACCGGGCGGCCGCGCTAGGCTCTCCATCGGTCCGAGGCGCAGGCCTCGTGGGAGAGAGGGGGGGCGATGAAGCGTCCCGCACGCACCATCCTCGCCGTGCTCGCGCTGGTGGCGTTGCTGCTGCCGGCCGCGGCGGCGGCGAGGGAAGGTCGAGGGATCGGCGAACGCCGGACCTGGCCCAAGGGCTTCGTCCCGGCGGTGGCGCGGGCCGACCGGCTCGCTCGGTACTTCGTCCAGATGAGGGCGCCGTCGAGCGCCGAGACCGGCGGCGCGAAGCTCACTCGGGCGGTGCAGAGCCGAGCGGTGTCGAACGCGCTCGCCGCACAGCGGGGCGCGATCGCGCAGGCCGAGCAGCTCGGCGGCACCGTCGTGTTCCGCTACGCGCGACTGGTCAACGCCTTCTCGGTGCAGATGACCACGAGCGCGGCGGCCCAACTCGCCCGGCGCGCCGACGTGGCACGGGTGGAGCCGGTCCCGGTGGTCACCCGGTTGAACGACACCAGCGTGCCGTTCATCGGCGCGCCGAAGGTCTGGAAGGACCTCGGCGTGAAGGGCCAGGGGATGACCGTGGCCGTGGTGGATACCGGCGTGGACTACACGCACGCCGACTTCGGCGGGCCGGGGACGGTGGACGCGTACACGTCGAACGACCCGACCGTGATCGAGCCGGGGACCTTCCCGACCAGGAAGGTGATCGGCGGCTACGACTTCACGGGCGCGGACTACGACGTGCTCGACGCGAGCACCTCCAACGACCTGCCGGTGCCCGATCCCGACCCGCTGGACAAGGACGGCCACGGCACCCACGTGGCCGGCACCTGCTGCGGGATCGGCGTGCCGGGCTCGGTGGGCAGGGGCGTGGCGCCCAAGGCGAAGATCCTCGCGGTGAAGGTGTGGGACGTGGGCAACTCCACGGCGGACGTGCTCGTGGCGGGGTACGAGTTCGCGATGGACCCGAACGGCGACGGCAACATGAGGGACGCCGCCGACGTCCTGTCGTTCTCGGGCGGCGTGGACCACGGGCCGGCCAGCTCGGTCGAGGCCGAAGCCGCGGCCGAGGTCGTGAAGCAGGGGACCGTGTTCGTGGCCGCTGCCGGGAACGCGGGCAACCAGCCGGCCGGCGGCTCGGGGTACATCCTGGGGACACCCGCGTCGGTGCCCGGGGTCATCGCGGTCGCCGCGTCGATCGACCGGTTCGTGGCGCAGAAGCTCACGGTGGACTCCCCCTCGGGGATCGACCTGCCCGACGGCGGGCCGGTCGTGTGGCAGGACTGGTCGCCCCCGTTCACCTCGGACATCACCGGTGACGTGGTGGACGCACGCGAGTTCGACCCGCCCGCGGCCTCCAGCGGCCTCCCGGCGCCCACGGACCAGATCCTGTGCGACGCGGTGCCACCCGGCTCACCTTTCGACGGCAAGATCGCGCTGGTCTACAAGGGGTCCTTCGACGCCGGCGACTGCTTCGTCGAGGACAAGGTCATCAACGCGCAGGACGCCGGCGCGATCGCCGTCATCATCTGGGACGGGTTCGGGGGGCTGCCCGGCGGGATCGGCACCGGCGGCAACGAGGGCCAGGTGACGATCCCCGTGGTCGACCTGTCCGGCAACGACAGCGAGGCCCTGGCAAGCGCCATCAGCCCGAACGCACCCGCTTCCTGGAACCAGGAGACCGTCAGCGTGACGATCGGCGCGGCGGGAGCGGTGATCCCGGGCTACGAAGACCGGATGACCGACTTCACGTCGGAGGGTCCGGCCCGGATCTCGAGCGCGTTGAAGCCCGACGTGGCAGCGCCGGGGGCCGACATCACCTCCGCCGCGGTGGGCTCGGGCGACGGAGCCGCCACCTTCAGCGGCACCTCGATGGCTACCCCGCACGTCTCGGGTGTGGCCACCCTGCTCAGCCAGCTCCACCCCACCTGGTCACCGGCGCGCATCAAGGCGCTGATCATGAACCAGGCCACGCAGCGGCTGGAGAACCTCGACGGATCGGGGCCGGTCCCGGCGACCGTGACCGGCTCGGGCCGGGTCCAGGCGTACGACTCGGCCATCGCCGAGACCCTGGCCACGCCGGGGAGCCTGTCGTTCGAGCTGCGGGCCGTCTCGGACCTGACGACGATCGTGAAGCACGTCAAGGTCACGAACCTGGACGGCCGGGCCCACCGCTACACGGTGAGCGGCGCGGTCCGGTCCACGGACCTCGCCGAGCGGTTCGCGTCGGTCCGGGTGAGCGTGGACGGTGAGACGCTGCACCACGCGGCGAGCTTCACGCTGCCGCCGCGCAGCGCGCACAGCGTGTGGATGGAGCTCACGCTCGACCCGAGCGCCGTGCCGAAGCGGCAGCAGGAATGGGGCTGGTACTACGTCAACCCCAACGTCGACGGCAACCTGAACATCGTCCAGCGGGGCGGGACCACGGACAAGCTGCACGTGCCGTGGCACGTGGCGCCGCTGGCCGCGGCGGACTCGGGGATGTCCAAGACCTCCCTGGACCTGACCGGGGGTCCCAAGACGATGAAGCTCACCGGCGTCGGGGCGGGGGTCCCGTTCGCGGACCTGTATCTCCTCGGCGCGGCGAGCGGCAAGGGCGACCGGTCGGAGGCCGACATCCGGGCGATCGGTGCTCGGTCGTTCACCGGCGACAGCGTCGACGGGGCCCCCGAAGGGCTCCCGGACGGCGCGGACCCGTTCGCGGGGATCGGGTGGGTCGACTTCCTGACGGCCGACGACGTGCCGACCGAGCCGGTCGAGTTCGCCGTCCAGACGTGGGGGGTCCGCAACACCACGGAGACCGAGGAGATCGACGTCGTGATCGACGTGGGCGCCGACGGGGTGTTCGCCGACGGCACGATCGGCGGTGACGTCCTGCTCGTCGAGATGAACGGCCTCACGGCCCTGTACCGGCTGCCGAGCACGTTCGACGCGCCCGACGCGACGTACTTCCCGGACTACTCCAACTACAACTCGACGGTCACCGGCATCGTCGCGGATGCGGAGGCGCTGGGGCTGTCCGACGCCGAGCACGTCCTGAGCTACCGCGTGACGGCGTGCACCGGCGTGTTCTCCGGCGACGTGCCCGCGCAGACCTGCGAGACCGTGGGCGACATCGATCCGACCACGGGGACCTACGGACCGATGCTCGACGTCACGGCTCCGGCCCTGGCGATCGACCCGCTCGTGTGCCGCGGGTTCTGGAGCGGCGGCCCGTGCACCGGCAGCAGGCCGGTCACGGTGGCCGTGGGGTCGGCGGTGGCCGGGGACGACCCCTCGATCCTCGCCGTCTTCCCCAACAACGCTCCGGGCGACCAGGGGGTGGTGATCGACACCTCGACCTGATCCACCCGGCGTTCTGCGGAGGACCCGGCGCACCGCGCCGGGTCCTCCGCGTGGGTGCTGGGATAATCGTCCGCGTGCGCTACCGGGACGTCCTGGACGCCATCGGCAACACCCCGCTGGTCGGCATGCCCCGCATGTCGCCGAAACCGGGCGTGCGGCTGTGGGCCAAGCTGGAGGGACAGAACCCCACCGGGTCCACCAAGGACCGCATCGCCAAGGCCATGATCGAGGCCGCCGAGGCCGAGGGCCTCCTCGCCCCGGACAAGACGATCCTCGAACCGACCTCCGGCAACACGGGGATCGCCCTCGCCATGGTGGCCCGGCGCAAGGGGTACCGCCTGACCGTGGTGATCCCCGACAACGCCAGCGAGGAGCGGATCCGGCTGCTCGAGCTGTTCGGTGCCGAGATCGTGTACTCGCCGGGCGAGCAGGGCACCAACGGCTCGATCGAGGTGGCCCGAGCCCTGGCCCGGGACGACCGCTACTTCATGCCGTTCCAGTACGGGAACCCGGCCAACCCCCGTGCGCACTCCGAGGGGACGGCCGCCGAGATCGTCCGGGACCTCCCCGAGATCACGCACTTCGTGGCCGGGCTCGGCACCGGCGGGACCCTCACCGGGTGCGGGCGCCGCCTCCACGAGCACGATCCGGGCATCAAGGTGATCGCCGCGGAGCCCGAGCTCGGCGAGCTCGTGTACGGGCTCCGCTCGCTGGACGAGGGGTTCGTCCCGCCGATCTTCGACGAGTCGGTGCTGGACCGGAAGTTCCTGGTGAGCTCGTCGGACTCCCTGCACGCCACCCGGGAGCTCACCGAGCGCGAGGGGATCTTCGCCGGGATCTCCTCGGGCGCCGTGATCCACGCGGCGCGCCGGGTCGCGGCGGAGATCCAGGAGGGCGACATCGTATGCCTGCTCGCCGACGGCGGCTGGAAGTACCTGTCCACCCAGGCCTGGGCGCCCGAGCTCGAGCGCGCCGAGAAGGGCGTCGCGGAGACCCTCTGGTGGTAGCGCGTGCCCGATAGCCGGCCGATCGGCGTGTTCGACTCGGGGGTCGGCGGGCTCACGGTGGCCCGGGCCATCCTGGACCTCCTCCCGCACGAGCCGATCCTCTACGTCGGCGACAACGCGCGGTTCCCGTACGGTCCGCGACCGCTGGAGGAGATCCGTGCGTTCGCGCTCGAGATCGCCGGGTACCTCGTCTCGCGGGACGTGAAGATGCTCGTCGTCGCGTGCAACTCGATCGAGGTCGCCGCGATCCGCGAGGTCACGGACGCGGCCGGCCTCCCCGTCGTGGGGGTGATCGACCCCGGCGCTCGGGCCGCCGTCCGCGCCACCCGCAACGGCCGGGTGGGGATGATCGGAACCGAGGCCACCGTCTCGAGCGGCGCCTACGACCGCGCGGTCGCGGCCACCGGGGCCGCGGTCTCCCTCAGCTCGCGCGCGTGCCCGGTCTTCGTCGAGCACGTGGAACGGGGCGACACGTCCAGCGAGGCGCTGCTGGAGGCCGCCAGGGAGTATCTTGGGCCGCTACGAGAGGAGGGCATCGACACCTTGATCCTGGGGTGTACGCACTACCCGATGCTGTCCGGGCTGATCCAGATGGTCGTGGGCGACGAGGTGGTGCTCGTGTCCTCGGCCGAGGAGACGGCCAAGGACGTGTACGCGACCCTGGTCGAGCGGGAGCTGCTCCGCGCCGACGCCGACGAGCCCGTGCACCGGTTCCTCACCACCGGCGACCCGGAGCGGTTCCGGGCCGTGGCGCACCACTTCCTCGGTCCGGAGGTCGGCCCCGTCGCCTCCGTCGAGGCCCGGCTCATCGAGGAGGCGACGTGGAACTGACCGTGTTGGGGGCATGCGGCAGCTGGCCCGACCAGGGGACCGCCCTCAGCGGCTACCTGCTCCAGCACGACGGCTTCAACCTGTGGATCGACGCCGGCTCGGGCACGATGGCCAACCTCCAGCGGTACATCTCGATCGCGGACGTGCACGGCATGATCATCACGCACGAGCACGCCGATCACTGCGTGGACGTGTACCCGCTCTTCTACGCGCGGTACTACGGGGGGCTTGGCCCGAACGGGCTCCCGCTGTACATCCCGAAGGGGTTCGGCGAGCGCGTGGTCGGCCTGCTCTCCGAGGAGAGCATCGAGGGCTTCCGGATCGGCTTCGACGTCCACGAGGTCGGTCCCGACGAGGCGTTCGAGCTCGGCCCGTTCCGCCTGAGCACGCAGGCCATGTCGCACCTCGGGCTGCCGGCGCTCGGGTTCCGGATCGAGTCCAACGGCGCGTGCCTCGCGTACACCGGCGACACCGGGCCCACGCCGCACGCGGCCGAGCTCGCGCGCGACGCCGATCTGTTCCTGTCCGAGGCCACGTACCAGGACGGCGACGAGCTCCAGCCGTTCCACCTCTCCGCCCGGCAGGCGGGGGAGATCGCGGCCGCCGCCGGGGTCCGCCGGCTGGTCCTCACGCACATCCTTCCCTCGCACGATCGCGAGCGCTCCCGGGCCGAGGCCGCCGAGGTCTACGACGGTCCCGTGGACGCTGCCGTGGAGGGCGCCGTCTTCGAGGTGGGCGGGTGACCGATCGCCCAGACGGGCGCGGACCGGCCGATCTGCGGCCGGTCAAGGTCGAGATCGGCTACCAGGAGTGGGCCGAGGGGTCGGTCCTGCTCGAGATGGGCCGGACCAAGGTCCTGGTGGCCGCGTCCCACGAGGACCGGGCGCCGCGGTTCCTGCAGGGGACGGGGAGGGGGTGGGTCACGGCCGAGTACTCGATGCTCCCCCGCGCGACCGCCGAGCGCACGCCGCGCGAGGTCGGCAAGGGCCGGCCCTCGGGCCGGACGCAGGAGATCCAGCGACTGGTCGGCCGGTCGCTCCGGGCCGTGACGGACCTCCAGGCGCTCGGCGAGCGCACCATCTGGGTGGACTGCGACGTGCTGCAGGCCGACGCCGGTACCCGTACCGCGTCGATCACGGCGGGCTACCTGGCGCTCGCCCTCGCCGTCCGGACGCTGCACGAGCGGGGAACGATCCGGGAGGGTGTGCTCCGCGACTCGGTGGCGGCCGTGTCCGCGGGGATCGTCGAGGGGCGCCCCGTGCTCGACCTCTCGTACGAGGAGGACGCCGGGGCCGACGTCGACTTCAACGTGGTGATGACCGGCACCGGACGTCTGGTCGAGATCCAGGGCACGGCCGAGGGCGCGCCCTTCTCGCGGGAGGAGCTGTCCCGCCTCATCGACCTGGCCGAGGTCGGCATCGCGCAGCTGACCGAGCTGCAGCGCCAGGTCCTCGGAGCGTGAGCGCCCCGCCCCGCCTGGCCCTGGCCTCCCGCAACCGGGGGAAGATCCGGGAGATCCTGGCGATCTGCGCGGACTGGCCGACGGCCTGGGTCACGGCCGACGACGGGCCCCCCGGCGTCTGGCCGGAGGTCGAGGAGCGGGGGGAGACCTACCTCGACAACGCCCTGCTCAAGGCGCACGCCACGGCCCGGGCGCTCGACCTGCCGGCGCTGGCCGACGACTCGGGCATCGAGGTGGACGCGCTGGGCGGGGGGCCGGGTCCGCGGTCGGCG
>JBHGAT010000068.1:0-7716 GCA_041946645.1 Candidatus Velamenicoccus archaeovorus
CGAGGATCGCCACCTTGGCCACGTCCCGGAGCGTCGATCCGGGGAAGGCAAGCCCCGAGATGAACAGCGACACCGTGAACCCCACCCCGGCGACCAGGCTGGTGCCGACCAGCTGCGACCAGGTCACCCCCTCCGGCAGGCGCGCCAGCCGGGTCCGCACGGCGAGGAGGCTCGCCAGCGAGATCCCCCCGAGCTTGCCCAGCACCAGCCCGAGCACGATGCCGATGGCCACCGGGCTCGTGGCCGCCTCCCGGAGCCCCGAACCGGAGAGGCGCATCCCCGCGTTCGCCAGGGCGAACACCGGCACGATCAGCCAGCTCGTCCAGGGGTGCAGGGCCTCCTCCAGACGGGCCAGCGGCGACACGGCCTCGCGGGTCAGGCCGGCCAGCGACAGCCACAGCGGCGCGTCGGCGTCCGGCGGGACGGGGTCGTCGACGGTCCGGTCGGCGATGCGGTGGGCCTCGTCGCTCACGGCCCGAGGGCGTTGGAACGGCACGGCCGGCGTGAGGAGCCCGAGCGCGACGCCGGCGATCGTCGGATGCACCCCCGACTCGAACGTGGCCAGCCACACCCCGATGCCGAGCGCGACGTACGCGGCGCCGGCCCGGACGTGCACCCGTTGGAGCAGCACGATGAGGCCGCAGAGCGCCACGGCGACCGCGAGCGCTCCCCACGTGATCCCGCCCGAGTAGACGACCGCGATCACCACGATCGCGCCGATGTCGTCGACGATCGCGAGCGTGAGCAGGAAGGGCTTGAGGCCGGGCGAGGCGTGCCGGGCCGCCAGGATCAGCACGCCGAGCGCGAACGCGATGTCCGTGGCCATGGGGATCCCCCAGCCGGAGGCGCCCTCCCCACCGACGTTGAGCGCCGCGTACAGGAGCGCCGGGACGACCATGCCCCCGAGCGCCGCGACGGCCGGGAGCGCCGCCGTGCGCGGGTCCCGCAGCTCGCCGGTCAGGACCTCACGTTTGATCTCCAGCCCCACGACGAGGAAGAACAGGGTCATCAGCCCGTCGTTCACCCAGTGCCGGAGGTCCTCGGACAGGCTCCACCGGCCGAACCCGATCGCCAGGGTGGTGTACCACAGCCGCTCGTAGGAGTCGTGCCACGGCGAGTTGGCCCACACCAGGGCCATCACGGCGGCCAGCAGCAGCAGGATGCCGCCCGACGCCTCGGTCTGCAGGAACGCCTGGAGGGGACGGATCACCATCCGGGGGAACCGCCGATCCGAGCGGGACCAGGGCAGCCGGACGTCGGCATCCGGGCCGCGCGAGCCGGTGGTGGCCATGATCGTCCCTCCGCGCCGACCAGGCTTCCCGGCTCACCGTTGGAGCCGACATCGTACCGGGCCACCGCCGCCCTGCACAGACGACCGCCTGCGGCGCAGGGCGGATGGGATGCAGGCCGGCTGCCCACGCGCTGGACGGACCGGATGGAGGTTCGGTGACGTCCCGTGATCCCGACCGGAGGTTGTTGTTGTCGGGCGTCGGCCCCGGTACGCTCCACGGCGCTTTGTCAGAAGGCCGACACCGCCAGACAGCCCCCCAGCAGCGGCACCTCTCCCCCGCGATGTGGATCGTCCCGGTGGCCCTGGTGGCCCTGGGCGTGGTCCTGTTCCTCGTGCTCCGGGGCGGCGGCGCGACCGGCGGGATCCTCGGCGGCGGCGGGGCCGACGAGACGGTCCCCAAGCTCAGGTTCCGCACCTCCAAGGTGATCGCCGTCCCCGTCACCGACACCAAGGCCGACCAGCTCGAGCACGCGGCCCGGCCGGTCGCCGCCGCGGTCACGCGGACGATGGACGCGCTGTACACGGAGGCGTTCCTGGACCCGGCCAACTGGCGCGAGGGCACCTACGACGACGTCTGGCCGCTGTTCGAGGAGGGCGCCGGGAGCTCCGCACAGCAGCAGGAGCAGACCCTCACGCTGGGGACCTCGGCCGGGGACGCGTTCGCGACCGTGGGCAAGCCCAAGGGCAAGGTCGCCGTCAAGGTGCTGATGAACGACCAGGACCGGCCGCTCACGGCCGTGGCCATCGTGACGTTCGAGGCCCTCGGCACCGGCACGGACGGCACGCTCACCACGATCGTGAGCAAGGGCCAGTACTTCCTGCGGCCGGCCTCGGACGGATGGCTGGTCTACTCGTTCAGCGTCTCGCGCCACGACGTCGAGACGGTCCCCGCGCCTGGCCCCTCGGCGAGCGCTTCCGCGGAGTCATCGTGAAGCGGCGGGCGGCCCTCCTGGTCCTGGCCCTGACGGCGTGGGTGGCCGGCTCCGCGCTCGGCACCGATCCGAGCTCGGGACCGGCGCCGGCGCAGGCCGCTCCGCTGATGGAGATCGGTCTCGCCCACGCCGGCTACGTCCCATCGCTCGACGGGACCGAGCCGATCTTCGTCCTGTTCATCGGGAGCGGTGCGCGCGAGGGCGAGGACGTCGAGCACTCGCTGGCGGACTCGATCCACGTCGTGGGGATCAACCCCGCCAAGCACAAGGCCTCGATCCTGGGCATCCCCCGGGACTCGTGGGTCGAGATCCCCGGCCGCGGCTCGAGCAAGATCAACTCGTCCATGGTCTACGGCGGCCCGGACCTGCTGGTCCAGACGGTCGAGGCCGTGACCGGGATCACGCTCGACTACTGGGTGCTCACCACGTTCTGGGGCCTGCAGTCGATGGTGAACAACATCGGCGGCATCACGATCGACGTGCCGTTCGCGATGCACGACCCCTTCTCCCGCTCCGATTTCGAGCCCGGCGTGCAGACGTTCGACGGGCAGGAGGCGCTCGCGTTCACCCGCGACCGCCACAGCCTCCCCGAGGGGGACTTCGGACGTTCCGAGAACGCGGGGCGGCTGATGCTGGCGGCGCTGGCGGACTTCCGCAAGGAGTTCACGAAGGACCCCAGTCGCCTGTTCACGTGGGTGAGCGCCGGCCTGCGGAACGTGGACACCGACGTCCCGCTCGACCAGGTGCTGTCGCTCGCGTTCACCGCCGCAACGATCAACCCCAAGACGGTGCAGAACATGGTCGTCCCCGGCTCGACCGGGATGGTCGGCGGGATCTCGGTGGTGAACCTGACGAGCTCGGACCAGGTGATCTTCGACGACATGAGGAACGACGGCCTCGTCTCCAAGAAGCACGTCCCACCGAGCCCGAACGCCGGCCTGCTCGGGGGCTGACGCCTCCCCGGCCGTCTGCACCGCTCAGCGGGTCAGCACGTAGACCACGTACGCGACGTAGAACCCACCCTGGACCAACAGCAGCGGCGCGGTGAACCGGCCGCGTGCGCGGATCGTCACGTACAGGAACGTCCCCGCGCCGAGCGCGATGGCGGCGGCCACCAGGGCCTCGTGCGCCAGGTGCCACGGCGTGAGCAGCAGGCCCACCGTGACCGGGAACGACGACTGGAACACCATCGCCCCGGTCATGTTGCCCAGGGCGAGCGTGTCCTTGTTCCGCCGCACCCACAGCACGCTGTTGAACTTCTCGGGGAGCTCGGTCGCGAGGGGCGCCACCAGCAGCGCGAACACCAGATGCGACACGTGGAAGCGCGAGCCGATCACGTCCACCGCGTACACGAACAGCCGAGCGCCGCCGACGATGAAGGCGAGCGCGAGCAGGACCTGCGCGACGCTCGGCCACTCGGACGATCGCCTCGACCACGCGTGGAGCGACGGGCGGAGCCGGCGCATCCAGGTCCACACGTACAGCGGGTGGATCTCGCCCACCGCCTCGAGCTCGGTCGCGGCCTCGGCCTGGGCCGGCGCCTGGAAGTGCCGCCGCACGTAGAAGGCGTAGCCGACCACCAGGACGATCGAGAGCGCCCAGTGCAGCGGGCGCACGTGGATCAGCCCCGCCACCATCGCGAGCGCGTACATCACCAGGAAGTAGCCGAGGTCCTGCCGGAGGACGTCGGCGTTGCCGGCCAGCTCGAGGCTCCGGCCCCGGGACCGTGCGTACGCGAACACCGCCACCGCGATCACGAACATCGCGAGCGTCGTCAGCATGAAAGGGGCGCCCAGGATCGCCCCCATCCCGATCTCCTCGCCGGAGGCGTGGCCGGACAGGATCGCGATCAGCGGCAGGACGGTCTCGGGCAGGGCGGTGCCGACGGCTGCCAGGACGCTGCCCACGGCGCCCTCGGAGAGCCCGAACCCCTCCCCGATCCACTCGACGCCGTTGGTGAAGAGCTCTGCGCCGCCGAGGATCACGAGCAGCGAGCCGATCAGCACCGGCCATCCCACGGGGCGGCATCCTCCCACACGGCCGGCTGCCGTCGCCGCACCCGCCCGCACAGGGCCTTGCCGTCCGGGTCGGACCGGTCTGCTACGCTCGGCCGACGCGAAGGGGAGTAGTCCGAAGCGAGCTCCGTCGTCATCACGGCCGCGCACCGGCCCGGCGGGCTCCTCGCGCGGCGGGGACGAGACCTTCGGCGGGAAGCGGACGGGCTGGGAGGCCGGCGTGACCACGCTGAAGGACGAGCTGCGCGACGTGCACCCCTCGCGGCAGCGCGTCTCGATCGCCCTCGCGGTCGTCGTCACCGTCCCGGGGCTGGTGCTCCGGGTGACCGGGAGCCACCCGCCGGACGTGCTTCAGGCCGCCCTGTTCGGGACCGCGATCGTGGGGGCGGCGTTCCTGCTCTCGTGGGCGGCGGAGGTGGCGCAGCTCGACATCTCGGCGGGGCTGGCCATCGCGCTGCTCGCGTTCATCGCGGTCCTGCCCGAGTACGCCGTCGACATGGTGTTCGCGCTGAAGGGCGGGAACGCCGTGCAGGCGTACGGCCCGGCCTGCAAGCCGCCCGGTGGCGAGGAGGAGGCGGCCTGCTCGCTGGCCCTGGCCAACATGACCGGCGCCAACCGGCTCCTGATCGGGATCGGCTGGTCGATGGTGGTGTTCATCGCCTGGACCCGGTGGCGGGCCCGGCGGCTGCCGGAGCGCGAGGTCGTCCTGGCCCGCGAGCACTCGGTGGAGGTCGTCTACCTGGCCGTGGCCACGCTCTACTCGCTGACGCTCCCCCTGAAGCACTCGATCACCCCGTGGGACGCGCTGGTCCTGGTGACGATCTTCGTGGCCTACACCTGGCGGATCTCGCGCGCGCCGGCCGAGGAGCCGCACCTGGTCGGGCCCGCCCGGTACCTGGGGACCTTCTCCAGGACGGGACGTCGCGCGTGGGTGGTCGGGCTGTTCGTGTGCTCCGCGGGGGTGATCCTGCTGACGGCCGAGCGCTTCGCCGACGCGCTGGTGGCCACGGGGCGCGAGTTCGGCGTCAGCGAGTTCCTCCTGGTGCAGTGGCTCGCGCCCCTCGCGTCCGAGGCGCCCGAGCTGCTGGTGGCCGGGCTCTACGCGTGGCGCCTCAACACCAACGCCGGCCTGGGCACGCTCGTCTCGTCCAAGGTGAACCAGTGGACGCTGCTGGTGGGGACGCTGCCGATCGTGTTCGCGATCGGGCTGGGCGGGCTCCACGGCCTGCCGATCGACGCCCACCAGCGCGAGGAGCTGTTCCTCACCGCGGCCCAGTCGTTCTTCGCGCTCGCGGTGCTGGCCACGCTCTCGATCACCACGCGCGAGGCCCTGATGCTCTTCGGGCTGTTCTGGGCCCAGTTCGTCCTGGGAGCGCTCGTCCCGGCTTCGGCGGGAGGCATCGAGCGGATCGTCGTGGGGGTGGCGTACCTCGTCCTCGGCGCGGCGATCTTCCTGAAGGACCGCCGGCGGATCCCGTCGCTGATCCGCGACGGACTGCGGACCCCGTACCACCACCTCACCGCCGATCGGTAGGCGCGCGGCGGCGGGTACCATCGCCGACGTGGACCCCCATGCGTTCCTCGCCGCCGTCGGCGACGAGTCCTCGCTCGCCCACGTCCGCGAGCTGCCGGCCAGACCCGACGACCCGCAGCCGTTCCCTCCGGACCTGCCGGACCTGGTGATCGAGCGGCTCGGGCTGCTCGGCGTTCGGGGCCTCTACCGGCACCAGGCCGACGCGCTCGAGCGCGTCCGCTCGGGCCGGAACGTCGTGATCGCCACCGGGACGGCCAGCGGGAAGACGCTCGTCTACGACCTGGCGTTCGCGGCCGAGGCGCTGTCCGATCCGAAGACGACCGCACTGTGCCTGTTCCCCACGAAGGCGCTCGCGCGCGACCAGCTCCGGCAGATCCGGCAGCTCCGGCTGCCGCAGGTGAAGGCGGCCGTGTTCGACGGGGACACGCCGAGGGCCGAGCGGCCGCTGATCCGGCGGAACGCGAACCTCGTGCTGTCCAACCCCGACATGCTGCACGCGAGCCTCCTGCCCGACCACGCGCGCTGGGCGGACTTCCTCCTGCGTCTGTCGCTGGTCGTCGTCGACGAGGCCCACGTGTGCCGCGGCGTGTTCGGGTCGCACGTCTCGATGGTGCTGCGACGGCTCCGCCGGCTCGTGGCGCACTACGGTGGCGATCCGCGGTTCGTGCTCGCGAGCGCGACGGTCGGCAACCCCGCCGAGCTGGCCGAGCGCCTGGTGGGCGTGCCGTTCGACGCGGTCACCGAGGACGGGTCGCCGTCCGGCGCCAAGACGTTCGTGCTCTGGAACCCGCCGGTCGTGGACGAGGACTCGGGGGCCCGCCGGAGCGCGCTCACCGACGCCTCGTGGCTGATGGCCCGGATGGCCGAGGACGGGGTGCGGTCGATCGGCTTCACCCGTTCGCGGCGCGCGGCCGAGCTCCTGGCCGAGTTCGCCCGGCGCGAGCTCCCCCCGGAGCTGAAGCGCCGGGTCAAGTCGTACCGCGCCGGCTACCTGCCCGAGGAGCGCCGCGAGCTCGAGCGGCAGCTGGCGGCCGACGAGCTGCTCGCCGTGGCCTCCACCAACGCGCTCGAGCTCGGGATCGACATCGGCTCGCTCGACGCGGCGATCCTCGTGGGCTACCCGGGCACCCGCGCCTCGATGTGGCAGCAGGCCGGACGGGCCGGGCGCCGCTCGGAGGGCTCGCTCGCCGTGCTGGTGGCCCAGGACGACCCGCTGGACCAGTACCTGGTCACGCACCCCGCCGACCTGTTCGACCGGCCGGCCGAGGCGGCCGTGATCGACCCGGCCAACCCCTTCGTGCTCGAGCCGCACCTGCGGTGCGCCGCGGCCGAGCACCCGCTGGCGGAGGACGAGCTGGCGTTCTTCGGCCCGGACGCCCCAGCGGCGGTGGAACGGTTGGTGGAGCGGGGGGACCTCTCGCGGCGACGCGGAACGCTCCATCACGTCGGGCGGGGCTCGCCCCACCGGTCCGTGGACATCCGCAGCGCGTCCGGCCACCTGTTCCAGATCGTGATCGCGGAGACCGGCGAGCTGCTCGGCACGGTGGACGAGGCCCGTGCCTACGACCAGGTGCACCCCGGCGCCGTGTACCTGCACCAGGGCGAGCAGTTCGTCGTGCACGAGCTCGACCTGGTCGACCGGGTGGCCCTGGTCGAGCGGTCCGACCCGGACTTCTACACGCGGTCGAGGGACACCACCGACATCGAGGTGGTCGAGGTGCTCGAGGAGACCCGCACCGGCGACGTGCCCACGACCTTCGGCACCGTGCGGGTCACCAACCAGGTCGTGGCGTACGTTCGCACGCACGTGGCGACCGGCGAGACGCTCGAGGTGGTCCCGCTCTCCCTGCCGCCCCAGACCCTGGAGACCCGGGCCGTCTGGTGGTCGGTGCCGGACGCGGTGATCGAGCGGGCGGCGCTCCCGGCCGCCCGGCTGCCCGGCGC